>JAMDDG010000429.1:602-12258 GCA_023488865.1 Bacteroidota bacterium
GTCTTCAGATCGTTGGGGAGTTCCTCTTCGCCCGGACTAAATTCACCGTCCTCCAATTCTAATACGGGATTCTCTTCCAATTCTTTTTTGATACGTTGCTCCAACTGAAGCATAGGCAGCTCCAACAGCTTGATTACCTGAATCTGCTGTGGTGAAAGCTTTTGAAGCAGCCTTTGCTGGAGAGATAGATTTTGCATTTTTCAAATTAAAACTCGCAATTTTTAGGCGTTCTGGCAAACGGAATGACGTCGCGGATATTTCCCATCCCGGTTACGAAAAGCATCAGCCTTTCGAATCCAAGACCAAATCCGGCATGTGGACAGCCGCCAAAACGCCGGGTATCGAGGTACCATTCCATCTCTTCTTTCGGTATGTGCATCTCTTCCATTCTACGTTCAAGCACGTCGAGCCGCTCTTCACGCTGCGATCCGCCGATAATTTCGCCGATCTGCGGGAAGAGGACATCCATGGCGGCAACCGTTTGCCCGTTGTCGTCTAAGCGCATGTAAAATGCCTTTATCTCTTTGGGGTAGTTGGTGAGGATAACCGGTTTTTTGAACTCCTGCTCGACCAGGTAACGCTCGTGTTCGCTCTGAAGATCGGTGCCATATCCACCTACCGGATACTGGAATTTCCCTTTTTTGTTCGGTTTCGAATTTTTTAAGATCTCAATAGCCTCGGTATAAGTCAACCGGATAAAATCATTGTCGGCCACAAACCTTAGCTTTTCGATCAGCTCCATCGAACGTTGGTCTGCAGGTTTGTTTTTCTCTTCTTCCGCAAGCCGGTTGCTCAGGAAGAGCAGATCGTCCATGCAATGATCCAACGCGTAGTTGATCAGGTATTTCAGAAATTCTTCGGCAAGGTCCATGTTGTCGACAAGGTCGCAGAAGGCCACCTCCGGTTCGATCATCCAGAACTCGGCCAGGTGACGGGAGGTATTTGAATTTTCGGCGCGGAACGTAGGACCGAAAGTATAAATTTTAGATAACGCCATGGCAAAAAGTTCCCCTTCCAACTGACCGGAAACGGTCAGGTTAGCAGATTTTCCAAAGAAATCCTGGGTAAAATCAACTTTCCCCTCCTCATTCAAAGGGGCATCGACGGCAGGAAGCGTGGTTACCCTGAACATTTCGCCTGCGCCTTCTGCGTCTGAACTGGTGATGATTGGGGTATGCACATTGAAAAATCCACGTTCGTTAAAGAAGGAATGAATGGCAAAAATCATGGCATGCCGTATCCGGAAGACGGCGCTGAAAGTGGCCGTTCTCGGACGAAGATGGGCCACTTCTCTTAAAAATTCGAGAGAATGGCGTTTCGGCTGGATAGGATATTTGTCGGGATCGGACAGCCCGATGAGTTCAATTTTTTCGGCTTTAAGCTCAACCGATTGACCGGAACCTGCAGAGGCGACGAGTACGCCGGTAACACCAATGGCTGCGCCGGTATTGATATTTTTGAAAATTTCTTCCCCAAAAGTTTCTACCTCGGCAACTACCTGTAGGTTGTTGATGGTAGAGCCATCATTCAAGGCAATGAAATTGACATTTTTACTTCCGCGGCGGGTACGGACCCAACCTTTGATCGTTATTTCAGCGCCAACCTGACCTGACTTTAAAATCCCTGCAATCTGATCTTTTTTCATTTTATCTATCCTTCCTGGTGAAACAGTAGTTTTACTTGTATCAATTGATATCAGCCACAAAATTACACTTTTTGCCGTCTGTTTGGCACCAACAGCACCTGTTTTAAAAAAATTACACAGAGGAACTCAGAGTAAAAAGAGTAAATTTATTGATAGGGCGGTTTTTAATTCATTGCCGTTGGCTTCAGCCAACGGGAGAGAGGGAACAACAAACACCGGGCTTTAGCCAAACCCTCAACATTTTTGGCTAAAGCCCAGATTTATCAGCATATTCCATCCGTTGGCTAAAGCCAACGGCAATGAAATAGTACTATCAAATTTTAACCCGGGCATTCGTGAGCCCTCACCCATCATTTATAACTCATAACTTTCTCCTACCTTTGTAAAAAACAAGAAATCATGTCCATCTCAAACTGGAAGGAATTGTGTGAACATCTGGGCAATCAATTTGACATAGATGTCGACCTGAACGGCGTGCTGTTCTTAGTCGGGATCCGCGAACGCGGTCTTACTCTCCAACCTTTTACAAAAGAAGAGAAGCTGAACCTGATCAACTTAGGCAGTTGCACCCTTTATCTGGAGATGGGATTGACCGAAAAGACCGGCATTGACGAAGAAGGCTGGCCCATTTTTAAGCAGAAAGCGCTGGCCCCCGTTATCCCGGAAGAACGCAAACACAAGGTTTTGCAGGATTGCGCCGTACGCTACTTTCAAAAAATTTACACAAAAAGATAGATTGGCAAAGCGAGGAGAAAGGATCCTTTAAAAGATTTTCGATTTTGGATTTTGGATTTTGGAATATGGACTCCGAGAAATTCGCTCCAGTAAATAACTTCTAAGGTATAGATCAATTTTTATTTGAAACTGGCTTTTTTTGTACCGTTTTTTGTGACGCAACAATGATCGCCGTTATTTCATTGACTTCTTTTTTTAGCTTTTCGATTCGAACAGGTTCAATTAAACTTGCTTCCTCTAATATTTCGAGCCAATAAGAGGTTTCGTCAGACTCTTCTTCAACAATTCTAAGTTTGTTTAAGAAATCAGCCTCTGATTTCGCCCGGCATGCGGCTCTATAATTTGCTCCCACTGAAGTTGAACATCTCATTATTTGTTTGGAAATGACCCATGTTGACATTTTCTTTGGAAGCTCATCTACCAATTTAATAACTTGAATCCCAATTTGTTTGGTTCTGATTTTTATCTGGTTCTCCATTTCAAGGATATTAATTCAATAATATTCAATTTGCCTTTCACTCTATACAATTTAAGGCAAAAAATCCAGATTCAAAAATCACAATTAAACTTACTATATTGATCGTTGCGTTAATCCAAAATCGAACCCTTCGACACGTTCAGGAACCTAATCAAAAATTCCAAATACAAATCAAACAATCCAGAGGTAACAAACCGACTAAAATATTCATATTCATTCAATCTTGTCCGCTGCGTCACTCGAAAATCCAAAATCGAAAATCGAAAATTTCATCAACTTCGAAGTATCGCTTCAATCGCCTTCAGTTCTTCACTCGAAAAATAGAGATTCTTCTGCGATTGAAGATTGTCCTTCAGCTGATTAACAGAGCTTGCGCCAATCAATACCGAAGTAACCCGCGGATCCTTCAGCAGCCAGGCGATGGCCATCTGGGCGAGCGTCTGTCCGCGTTGCAGGGCAATTTCGTTCAGTTCTTTGACTTTCCCGAGCGCTGGTCCAACTTGTTCCGGTCGCAGAAAACCCCATGCCTTGGAAGCTCTTGATCCCTCCTGGATGCCGTTCAGATAACGGTCGGTTAGCAATCCCTGGGCAAGCGGTGAAAAGGCGATGACCCCTATCCCCTCTTTCTCCACGGTATCCAACAGTTCTTTCTCCACCCACCGTTCGAACATCGAATATTTGGGTTGGTGGATAAGGCAGGGGGTACCCAGCCGGCGCAGGATCTCAGCGGCTTCGCGGGTTTTCTCTGCCGGATAGTTAGAAATGCCGGCATAGAGCGCTTTACCCGAACGCACTGCCTGATCGAGGGCCATCATGGTCTCTTCGAGCGGGGTATCCGGATCAGGGCGATGGGAATAGAAAATGTCGACATAATCGATCCGCATCCGTTTCAGGCTCTGATCCAGGCTGGAGAGCAGGTATTTACGGGATCCCCATTCCCCGTATGGGCCGGGCCACATCAGGTAACCGGCTTTGGTTGAGATGACAAGCTCATCCCGGTAGGGTTTGAAATCCTTTTGGTAGAGCATCCCGAAATTTTCCTCGGCTGAACCCGGAGGAGGGCCATAATTGTTGGCCAGGTCAAAATGGGTGATGCCGTTGTCGAAGGCCGTTCGCAGCATACTCCTGCCCGTTTCAAAATAGTCGACACCGCCAAAATTGTGCCAGAGGCCCAGCGAAAGCACGGGCAGTTTTAACCCGCTGCGACCGCAGCGGCGGTATTCGCATTGATTGTCATAACGATCCGAAGAGGCAAAATAGTCCATGGTATAGATTTGTTTGATTTGATGTAAAATTAGTAAAATTGTTCCTGCTAAATTGTAAATCCGGCTATTCATTCGTGAATAATCTTTTCTTAATTGTTCCCGTAGATAAGGAAGAACTCGCACATAAATTTTCTTGGGTGTTTGTGATATTAAAAAACATGCCCGTTTCTTGCGGTCATAATTATTTTTATATTTGCTTGCTCGATTTTCGAGCAAGACCATACCAAATTAATAAACGTTAATAATTAAATCAATGGAACAGAAGCAGACCAACTACAAATTAGGGATGACTTTCATCGCTGCGATATTCTTTATCTTCGGCTTTGCAACGACCTTTATCATTACCCTCAGCGCCAAAGTAAAAGGCATCTTCGGATTATCCGAATTTATGGCACAATTTCTGACCGGAGCTTTTTTCTTTACCTATCCTGTTCTCTCCATCCCCAGTGGATTGATCATCCGTAAAATCGGATATAAACTGGCTGTCATCGTTGGTTTGTTGCTGATGGCACTGGGTAGTTTTCTCTTCTATCCGGCTGCAGCGATCCCAAATTTTCCACTCTTCTTAACTGCAACTTTCGTTTTGGCTGCAGGTGTTGTCTTTTTACAAACTGCAGCCAATCCTTATGCTGCAGCACTTGGTTCAGAAGAATCTGCTTCAGGCAGGCTGAATCTGGTTCAGGCATTGAACTCTATTGCAACCATGATTGCTCCATGGCTTATCTCCGTAGTTATCTTCAAAGGTACAGCGGAGATGCTGGATGCTGCCGCTTCTGCCAAAACCGTCCAGATGCCCTTCCTCTTAATGGGAACCATCGTTCTGATTATTGCGCTCGCACTATACGGCATGAAACTTCCCGAGATCGGAGGTTCTGCACAAGGCGGAAAGAGCGTTTGGAAATATCCGCACGTTTTGCTTGGATCATTGGGTATTTTCTTTTATGTAGGTGCCGAAGTAGGTATTGCAGCCCTTCTGGTCAACTACCTCAAATCCATTGACGTATCCCTGGCAGATAATGTTGCTGCAAAATATGCCGCCATCTATTGGGGGGGTGCGATGATTGGCAGACTTTTCGGTTCGATCATGCTCTCTGATATCAAAGAAGCATCCAGAAAATACCTTTATTTTGGCATTGTGCTGGTTTTGGCAATCATTTCAGGTTCTTTCGTAACAGGTTGGGACTGGACCATCGGATCTACCTTTATGGGCATCGCATTTGCCAACTTCCTGCTGATGCAACTTGGAAAGGGGAAAGCCAGCCGTTCATTGGCTGCTTTTGCACTTGCGGCAGCAGCACTAACGCTTATCTCCTCATTCACTTCGGGATCCATTGCCCTATGGACCATTGTTTCCATCGGAATGTTTAACTCCATCATGTTTCCCAACATCTTTACCCTTGCGGTGAAGGACCTGGATCAGGGTGAACTCTCCACTGCTTCCGGAATTATCAATACCCTTATTTGCGGTGGTGCAGTAGTTCCGCTGATCATGGGAAAAATTGCCGATGTCTCTGGATACTCCATCGCATTCATTGTTCCTGCACTATGTTACCTCTACATCTTCTTCTTTGCTGTCAAAGGGAGCAAATTGCGCTAACATTCATTTAGATAGAATTTTAGAATGAGACAAGTAGCCATTGGAATTGATATTGGAGGTACCAATACAGCAATCGGGGTCATCGATCGGGAGGGGAACGTATTGTATGAAAAACAACCTCAGTTACCTACTCCCCAGAAAAGAGAAAACCCGTATGCCAAAATCGACAAGTCGGATGAGTTGTGCACCAACTACATTGCAGCACTTTCGGATGAAGTTCGGGTCGCCATCGAAACGGTCAAAAATATCAATCCTGACCTTCAGGTGATGGGTATTGGCATCGGGGCGCCCAATGCCAACTATTACCGTGGCACCATCGAGTTTGCAGCCAACCTGCCTTTTGTCGGGGTGGTTCAATTGGCTGACCTGCTTCAGGCAAAATTACCGGAGATTAATATCATCAAAGTCACCAACGATGCCAATGCAGCCGCCCTTGGAGAACTGATCTATGGAGGAGGCATCGGTATGCACAATTTTGTGATGATCACGCTTGGAACCGGTCTCGGTAGCGGGATTATCGTCAATGGCGATCTTGTTTACGGACAGGATGGCTTTGCCGGTGAATTGGGCCATGTCACCATTATCCCGGAAGGGCGTGCCTGCGGTTGTGGCGGAAAAGGCCACCTCGAAACTTATTGCTCGGCAACCGGCATCAAAAGAAGTGTGTTCGAAATGTTAGCCAAAAACAACAACAGCGAAAGTCTACTGGCCAATATCCCGTTTAACGACATGACTGCCAAAATGGTTTACGATGCCGCTGAAAAAGGAGATCCCATTGCATTGGAAGTATTTGAATATAGCGGCGAATTGCTGGGGCGCAGTCTGGCCGACACCGTTCACTATCTTAGTCCGGAAGCGATTTTTCTCTTCGGCGGAGCGGCTGCAGCCGGCGATTATATCTTTAAACCAACCAAAGAGAGTATGGAGCGCTATCTCTTACCGGTTTACCGCAACAAGGTGCAGATTCTTCCATCTAAATTAAAAGAAGGATCAGCGGCTATAGTCGGCGCCAGTGCGTTGGTTTGGAAAGAGCTGGACAAAATTAGTTCCTGAATGGTTGAGGTAGCTCCATCCTGAAATAAATAGAAATAATTAGAAATAGATTGTAATACATTGTAATTGATCGGAATAGATTGTAATAGATCGTTGCGGCAGTATCCCTTATTTCAACTTTATTTCTATTTATTTCCTTATTTCTAACTATTTTCCTACAATCCATATCCGGGATGAAACGCGTAATTATAGTTCGTCATGCCAAGACCATCCATCATGGTTATGATCAGGATTTTGACCGGACGTTGACTGATCGCGGGAAAGAGGATGCTGAAAGAATATGCCACGAATTACTTAATATCCAATTAGTTCCCGATCTGATTATCTCCAGTCCTGCAGTTAGGACTACTCAAACCACACGTATTTTTGCCGATTTATTTGGCTACCCTGCCGGGAATATCCGGTATGAAAAGAAGCTTTACTCCGGCATGCAGACTACAACCTTTATTCAAATGCTGCAAGAGTTGGATGACTTACACACTACCGTGATGGTGGTTGGGCACAATCCAACCGTCTATTATTTCATTGATTGTCTCCTGCCCGAATTTTCGCTGGATGTTCCGACCTGTTCAACCATTGTCCTGGAATTTGATATTGACGAATGGTCGAAGCTGGAGAGCCATTCCGGCAAAATGACACACCGCTGGATACCGGATTTACTTTAGTTGCATCAGCTGTTCTGCTGACTGTAAAGTTGCAGAAAGAAAATCTTATAAATGGGGTCTTTTTAAGAAATTGTGAAAGGACTATTCATACAAGATTATGATTCCCATGCTATTACAACGACAAGACAATTTGTATCAATATAGATTTATGTTGATTATAGTCCTTCAAATTCATTTATTATTTTTTCTGCTCTAAGCGAATCCTTACATACATATATTCAATAATTTAAAATATTTTTTGTTAGCATTCTTAACATATTTTAACATATTTTAACATATTGGTGATTATTGCAATTGATATATTGAATACCTTCGCCAATATTATATTTCCTGTCACATAATTTTTTTTACTATGTGTGATTCATCTACATATCAAAATAGAGTTCACGATTTTGCAGAAAAGTCGGATCCTTTCATTTTTACAAATGATGGAATTGGCAATGCTGTAATTGTTTCAAAGGAAATCTTCGATCACGCTAAAGAAAATGTTTATATTTATTGTGGCCAGCTAAATAAAAAACTGACCTCAGATCAATTATATTTTAATTCATTAATATCATTTTTAGAAAGTGGGAAAAAACTTAAAGTTCTAGTCAGTGAAATTGATGGAGAATATAGTCCTGCACTTCAAAGAGTAATTGAAAAAAGCAAAGTAACTAATCAAGTTGAATGTAGATACCTTGAAAATAATGCAGATATAAATTCCCACTTTACATTTAATGGAAATAATAATGTCCATTTTACAGTTGCCGACAATAAGTCCTTCAGAATTGAGTTCGATCCAAAGGAATATAAAGCATTTTGTTCATTTAACAATATAGAAATATCAGGTAAACTCACATCAATTTTTCTGAAATATTTCGATTTAGCCTCACCTATTCCACATCTTTCCTAATTCATGAAATTCTCTGATTTTACAGCGTTAATTCAGATAATAATTAGTTTTTACTTTGCCTCGTTCGGACTTAGAATAGCAAAAACTATTTCTCAGAATAAGTATAATGATATCCTTGCAAAAAAGGAAACCTTTCGAAATTATATAGAGTATAGATCCAGAAAAAGACTAAATTTAACTGATTGGGAAAGGTTTAATAAAATTGATGAATACGTTAAACGTTTTGATAACCAGTTCGATCATAGTCGAAAAATCTACGAAGAAATATTTATTTTTTCTGGTCTTTATGGATTGATAATACTCTTTTCGACCGTTTTTTACGATAATAACACCCTTTTTGTACAGTTAAATAATACCGGATTATTATACTTTAATTTGTCCTTCATTTTCATATTAATTACCATTTTTATAAAGCTTTTTAAAAAAGAAATAAAGCCTTTATCAACAATTCGAATATTAGAATATACGTTATTTCTAATATTTATTTTGGCAATTTCTATAATTTTAAATAGTTGCATAATTTTTAGTTTTTTAGATAATTTTTCACATGAAAACTTTATTCTAGCGACTTTAATGATTCTCTCTTTTCCATATTTTTTATTCTATGCACAATGGAAATATTGTACACGTAGATTGGCTGAAGACCTTCCAAGTATAGATGCTCTTGCTAATGAATTTGTTATTTCAACTGAGAACTATTTAAATGAAAATATTAAAATTTAGAAAATTAGTCCTATATAGTTGTAATAGTTGTAATCTGCATTTCCACTGATTTTATAGGAAAACATTATTAAATACTGTTAATTGTTTATATCCTCTTTGTTTATAAATTTCTTAAATAAGGACACATTTATAGACCTTTGATTTTCAGTGGTTTTTCAGGATACTCCCTAAACAATTTGACTAAGCCAACTATTAAACCCTTTCCGGTATTCTGAAGGAGTTACTCCAGTATTATTTTCCAGAATTGCTTGTTGAAATGGTTCCGATTGTTAAATCCACTATTCAGGTATAAATCGAAGATTCTCTTTCAGTATCCATCGGCTATTTTTAAGCGAATTCGACTTTGATCTGGTTCAGATATTCAAAAATGGAGTTACCCACATTCATCTAAAAAACCGTCACATATAAACCTACAGGTAAGAGAGCTGAAGCATGATCTTTAGAAACTCACCCCTTCATTTGAATAATGGAGTGAACATTTGAAATTTGTTTTCTTTTCTTAACCAGTTACAGGAATTGACAAACTCGTTATTTTAGAAGCGTTTTACAAAAAATCTTTAAATCAATTTGTTACATTTTTCTAAAATAAAATATATGACAAAAAAGTTGTTTTTATTTTTCTCATTGGTTATTGGCTTCTGCCTGGTAAACCCGATAGCAAGTGAGTGTCAGATGTTGAAACTTCATCGGGCAGAAAAAACCACCTTCCAAACTTCCGGACAATGGAAGCCTACCACCGATGTGCGGTCCGATGTGGCCATCGTCTATGGCACATCCGACCGGCCGGGAATGACCTTTGAACAGCGCGTTCAATCGTGGCGCGACCGGGGATACACGGTGCATTTTATGACCGGTATTGCCTGGGGTGGATATCAGGACTACTTCACCGGCAAATGGGATGGAATCAACCACCTGGGCGAAGGACAGGTAACTGCAAAGGGAGATACAATCTGGCACGGGAAGCTAACCCCTTACCTTGTGCCTACTGCATCGTTTATCAAATACATGAACGAGAAACATATCAAACGGGTAATCGATGCCGGGATCGATGCTATTTACCTCGAAGAACCTGAATTCTGGGCCCGCTCAGGCTATAGCTCGGCATTTAAAGAGGAGTGGCAAAAGTATTACGGGTTCCCGTGGCGTGCACCTCACGAATCGCCAGAGAATACCTACCTGTCCAATAAATTAAAATACCATTTATATTACAATGCGCTCAACCAGGTATTCACTTTCGCAAAAGCGTATGGCAAGAGCAAAGGGATGAATGTACGTTGTTATGTTCCTACCCACTCTTTGGTCAATTACTCTTCCTGGAAAATTGTAAGTCCCGAAGCAAGCCTGGCTTCCCTGCCTTGCGTTGATGGATATATTGCCCAAGTATGGACAGGGACTTCACGCGAACCCACCTATTATGACGGCATTAAAAAAGAACGCGTATTCGAAAATGCTTTTCTGGAATACGGTTCGATGGAATCCATGACAGCCCCTACCGGACGCAAAATGTTCTTCCTGACTGACCCGATTGAAGACTGGCCACGCGATTGGGGCGATTACAAAAAAAACTACCAGGCCACTTTCACCGCCGAGATACTCTATCCAATGGTCAGCAACTACGAGGTGATGCCCTGGCCAGACCGTATTTATGAAGGATTATACAAGAAACCCAACAGCGACGAAAAGGAAAGAATTCCCCGGTACTATTCCACCCAGATGCAGGTGATGGTGAATTCGCTCAACCAGATCCCGCGATCAGACAACCGGGTAAACGGGTCGTCAGGGATAGGTGTGGTGATGGCTAATTCACTGATGTTCCAGCGGTTTCCAACCCATGGCGGGTACGAAGATCCGCAGCTTTCCAACTTCTACGGACAGACTTTGCCGTTGTTGAAAAGAGGAATTCCGGTGAGCATTGTCCACCTCGAAAACGTTTCGTACCCAAATACTTTGAAAGACATTAAGGTGCTCATCCTTTCTTACTCTAATATGAAACCCATGAGTGCCGATGCGCACCAGTACATTGCAAACTGGGTGAAAAGAGGCGGCGTTTTGGTCTATTGCGGCCGCGATAACGACCCTTTCCAAACCGTTCAGGAATGGTGGAACAAGGGAAATTTCCACTACAAAGCCCCTTCGGAACATTTGTTTGAATTGCTGGGCCTCGAAAAATCGGCCAAAGAGGGCCAGTACCCCTGCGGTAAAGGAACCGTATCAATTGTACGCCAGGATCCCAAGGAATTCGTTCTCCAGGCAAATGAGGACAAGCATTTTGTGGATGTTGTCAAGCATCTGTACGAACAAAAGGCAAAGGCCGGATCCCTGGTATTCAAAAATTATTTCCGGTTAACCCGCGGAGCGTACGAAATTATTTCGGTGATGGACGAAAGTGTCAATTCGGAACCCTATACCCTCAAAGGGAAACTAATCGACCTGTTCGATCCGACCCTTCCGGTTTTGAGCCAGAAAAAGGTAAATCCCGGAGAACAGGCTTACCTCTACAATATTGACCGGGCAGCCAATCCCCAAACCCCTCAAGTACTTGCTTCGGCATCAAGGATTTATAACGAGAAGATCAGCAAAGGAGGATACTCGTTTATAGC
>JAMDDG010000057.1 GCA_023488865.1 Bacteroidota bacterium
AGAGATGCAACGTTCAGATCTTGAGCTTCGTATCAAAGCCCGTCAGGGGGCAAAGTCGGTGGATTTCAAAACAGTATCTGTCGCCAAAGGGGTGATTGCAACCTCTACCTTAGTCGACAACAGTCCGGTAGCTATCCTGGGCTTGACAAAGAGAGCAAATACGACCGGCGTTTATGATCCGGCCATAGATAAATACCAACGGATCGTACCGGATGCCTATATGGCTGATCTTGTTTACCTGATCAACAGCTCTGAAGTTAGGGGCAAAGAGTTAACGAAAGCGGAAATTGCCCATTTGAACAAATATATTGCGGATGCCTACAGCGCTGAACGCAAAGAATTAAAAGGAGTAGAAATTTCTGCTTATGCATCACCGGACGGAACCATGGCCCTGAACTCCAAATTGGCCGGGAAAAGGGAAGGTTCTGCCACCAATGTGATTGAAAATGACCTGAAGAAAGACAAGGTAAAAACTGATCTCACCTCTAAAAATACACCGGAAGACTGGGAAGGTTTCAAAGCCTTGATGGAAAAATCAAATATTCAGGATAAAGACCTGATCCTTCGTGTGTTGGCCATGTATTCCGATCCGGAAGTCCGCGAACGTGAAATTAAAAACCTCTCTTCAGCTTTTACGAAAGTTGCCGAAGAAATATTGCCAAAATTGCGCCGTGCTAAAATTACGGCAAATGTCAACCTGATTGGCAGAACAGATGCCGAAATTGCCAGATTGGCCGAGACCGATCCTTCCAAACTTAATCAGGCTGAGTTGTTGTATGCTGCCTCGCTCACCAACGATATCGCCAAACAAAAATCAATATACTCCAGCTTCATCAAAATTTATTCAGACGACTGGAGAGGTTTCAACAACCTGGGCTATACCGAAATGAATGATGGCGATTTTGCAGCTGCTGCCGTTAATTTCCAGAAAGCAGATCAGTTGGATCCTAAAAATCCGATAGTTCAGAATAACTTAGGTTGCATTGCGTTGAAAAATGGTGAATGGGCCAAGGCTGAAGTTTTCTTTGGAGCGGCTACAGGCGCCGGCAAGGAGGTCAAAGAGAACCTGGGAATCCTGAAAATCAAACAGGGGGATTACGACACTGCCGTGAAATACCTGGACGAAGGATCTACTAGCTATGCCAACCGTGCCCTTGCCCAACTGCTGAACGGCGACAATAACGGCGCTTTAAAGACGCTGAATGCAGCCCCGGTTGAATCAGGGCGTATTGCTTACCTGAAAGCCATTGTAGCTGCCCGTACGGCTAAAACCAGCCTGATGTACGAATCTTTGGTGAATGCCATGAAGAAAGATCCTGCTTACCGCGCAATCGCACAAAACGACCTTGAATTTGCCAAGTATGCCAACGATCAAAACTTTAAGCTTTTGTTCAAGTAGAAGATTACTCCTTTTACGATAGTTTTAATTCCCCAACTGATACATCAGCCTCTTTAGCTCAATCTCGGCAATTTTAGCCGCAAATTTCAGGTTAACCAATTGATAGCCGGTACTTTCAAAGCTGGATTGTGCCGCTTTTACATCGAGGATGGTTGCCTGGTTTACCTGAAATCGCTGCATAACCACATAGATTAAGAATCAGCGAAAATAAAATATCACCTACAATAACGATGCCTAACGGCACACGACTGGAAGCAGCCTCGCCCTAACTAAGGGCAATTGGCAAGGCACCCAGCGAAGTGGCCAAACTGGCCCGAACCTTGATGTTACGCTAATTCAGTTTCCTGTGAGGGTAAATTTCTGTTTGAAAGAACTCTTTTCGAAAAGGGTTCCTTTGTCGCCGGATCCTGCATGTTGAGGCATTGCATTCCCAGGCCTGTAGCCTCCTGCACCACCTGACATTCCCCCACCGCGCCGTGCCCCGCTTCCGCCCATTCCTCCACCTGGCCTGCCTCCGCCCATACTTCCCGGATGTCCCATATTGGAACCGCCACCGTTACCATACGACGGACGCTCAAGCGCATTGACTACAACGCTTAAGGTTATCAGTTCATCCAGGTGAATTTGATCATGGCTGCGTAGTTCCATCAGCGGTATGGCTATTTCGTAAACAATATGCTGGCTTTTGTCTGCGCCTATTCCAATGTTTATGCCGGTTGGGTCATTTAATTTTACTTCTTTAACGCCGGATTTAAAACCTTTGACGGGTAAAGTCGTCAGCTGCATTTCATAAGTTTTGATCAAATTGTCGGCTGCGGGTTTTTTCTCAAAATTGTTATTACTCCTTTTGAAATTCATCACATTCACACCGGGGAAACCCAGCTCTGCTTTAAATTTTTTCTTTTTTTCTTTGGATGATAGCTGAATAGACCATCCGGCACTCATCAACTTCCTCATTTTTAGTTCATCTTTCATGGTGAAGCACAAATAAAGATTTTCATTGTCATTGCCAATGGCAAACATCAATCCACTTTTATCATCAAAAAAGTTGAGCGGTTTGCTCCACTCGTTGTCGTTTCCGTCAATAATTATACCGGAGGGTATCCGCCTTGCTTTGGAAACATCTCCCTGAGAAAATAATTGGAAAGAAAAAGAGGGTAGCAGGATGCAAATTAAAAGGATCTTCTTCATGATTTTGTTGGCGCAATACCCACAAAGTTGCCTGGGAATGCAACGAATGGATATTTTTTTATTTATATATTTGAATGCTTTGTTTAGACTTGTTTTTCAGGCATTAGTTTAATGTTAATTGATTTCTGCGCGAAGATTTTTTCACTTTATCCTTTCATTTCGGAAAAGAGTATCTATGCAAATTCATCTCAACCATTTCAACTATATACTTAGCATGAAAATTTTTATCAGCGATATTTCGCAAAAAGAATTCCCTATTTCAGAGAGAATCCCAGGGAATGCCATCCGGCCATCCATAATGGACCTGATTCAAAAAGAACACCCGGATTTTAAAGTTGATAGTTATCTGTCTGTAAATGAATTAAATTCATACAGGGAGAAATACATAACCAGCTATTTGTCCGAAGAGGTCGGAGAATTGACCGATCTGGAGAACACTGTTTTGTCATCCCTGAAAGAAAATTCGACCCTGACTGACAAAATCGATGGTGATGAACAACAAGTCTTTACTTTCGGTCAAAAAGTTGCTGACCATGTTGCCTCCTTTGGGGGAAGCTGGACTTTTATTATCTCTTTTGCGATTTTTCTTGTTATTTGGATCGCTTTTAATGCGTTTTGGCTTTTGAACAAAGGATTTGATCCCTATCCGTTCATTTTGTTGAACCTGATCTTATCCTGTATTGCGGCCATGCAGGCGCCGGTTATCATGATGAGCCAGAACCGGCAGGAAGAGAAAGACAGGGAGCGGGCAAAGAAAGACTACATGATCAATTTAAAATCAGAATTGGAACTCAGAATGTTGCATGAAAAAATGGACCATCTTATCCTGCATCAGGAACAGGAGCTTTTGGAGATTCAAAAAGTTCAGATCGAGATGCTGAGCGATGTCTTGAATGCCTTGAAAAAATAGTTGTTTCCACAAACTGTTTTATCAGCTGATTGCTATCTATTTACGTACAGTTGCAGTTATTTTCCGCACCGAACAGGCGTTGAAATAGCCCAATGCCCCGTTGCTGATGTTCGAAACTGGGTTGGAGGGTGAAGCCGAATTTCCGTCATCATGACCTGCCGTACGGAAATATTCGTAAACCCCGTTGTCGACCGACTCAAGCCAGACTGTCACGTTATCACCAATTTTAAGTTTTGTATCGTTGTCTCTCGACATTAGGGAATACCCAATCGGCTTTCCCTGATAAAGTTCGTCGTCGAGAGTATAAAACCTTTTCTGTTGCACATTGTTGATGAAATAGACCATCCGGTAGAAATTGGCGGTAAATGGAGGGTCCAGTAACCGGATGGTTGTCACTTTATCTCCGCTAATTGGGTTCGGTGCAAAGTAGATGCTGTCAATATTTACCGCATAGGGCATGTTGGCTTTGGCCTGGTATATTTCTCCGCCGGTTTTGACGGTAAGCGAATAAGTTCGTCCCGGAATTCCCATTAATTTTGAAGTGATGTAGGTGCCTGCTACAGATTCAGACAGGAGTTCTGTTTGACCAACGTCGTCGGATATCACTACCTTGGCCCCGGTCACGGGCGGGTAATCACTGGTTTGGTCAAAATTGACGGATTTCGATATTTTTACGGTATAGGGACCAGGCTGATCGTAGACATTTCCCTGAATAACTACACGGGGGACGGAGTCGTTCAAATTTAGCTGAATCACTTTTTCGCAGGAGGCCATGGTCAGAAAGAAGGCAATCAGGAGTATTAATTTTGATAAGTTAGTTAGCCGGACGAAATAAGGATGCCCCTGGCTTTCCTGGTAAGTGGTTAATCTGAATATGCACCTGGTTTTCATCCTGATCAGAATTTAAAGTTGTAAGTAACGGATGGAACCATCTTAAACAGCGTGGTTTGTACCGCTTCCGTTTTGGAGGGATCGGATTTGCTATCGCGGAAGGTAATGGTATATGGATTCTCGCGCCCATAGGCATTGTAGAGGGAGAAATTCCAGCTGGATTCAAATTTTTCCGTTTTCTTCCTAACCCAGGTAGCGCCCAGGTCCAGACGGTGGTAGGCAGGCATTCGGTCGGCGTTCCGATCAGAATAGTAGAACATGGTCCGGCCTTCGACGGCATATTTCCCGGTAGGAAAGGTTACCGCGTTGCCGGTATAATAGACCCACGTAGCCGAGAAAGTCCATTTTCTGTTGAGTTCAAACATCCCGACGACCGAAATATCGTGGGTGCGGTCTTGCTTGGCAGGGAAATAGTTGCCATTGTTGATAGCGTCAAACTTCCGTTCGGTGCGCGACAGCGTGTAGCTGATCCAGCCGTTAAGGCGGCCGAATTTTTTCTTTAAGAAGAACTCTAATCCGTAAGCGCGGCCCTTTCCGAACAAAATCTGTGACTCGACATTTTCGTTGAACATCAGTTCGGCGCCGTTCTTGTAGTCTATCTGGTTTAGCAGTTTTTTGTAGTAGGATTCAACCGAGAATTCATATTTGTTGTCGCTGAAATTGTGGTAATAACCCAGCGATACCTGATCGGCCAGCTCAGGTTTTACGTTGTTGCTGCTGGGAATCCAAAGGTCTGTCGGGTTGCCGGAGGTAGAATTGGAAAGCAAGTGAAGGTTCTGGACATTGCGGCCCAGGGAGGCTTTCAGCGAACTCTGCGTATTAATCAGGTAATCCAGGGTAATCCGGGGTTCGACATTCAGGTAGTTCTTTATAAACTGCCCCGACTGATAGGTCGCGACATTGGTTGTTTTGCCGTTCGAATCATAAGTATAGCTGCTCCCTGGCCCCAGCGAACTGAAAAGGGTGAGCCGGGAGCCATATTCGACATTGAACCGATCGTTAAACCGGTATTGGTGAGAAAAATAAATAGCGTTCTCCCAATCATATTTGTTGGTGAGATTCTTTAAATCGACGTTGTCGGAGGTGATAACCCCTGGGATGATCTTGTGGTAGATGGAGTTAAAGCCAAATTTGAGCGTGGAATTTGTCTGGATGTAGAATTGCAGGTCCTGTTTGATCCCGTAATCCTGGATCCGGGAGATGATGTTCAGCTTGTTGCCGTTGTTGATGAAAATCTTGTAGTCGTAATTGCTGAAAATCAGCGAGGTATTGGAGAATAACCGGTCAGAGAAAAGGTGATTCCAGCGCAGGGTCCCGGAGATATTGCCCCAATTGATGCCAAAGGTATTCTTTAAAGCGATCTGGTCTTTCCCGAAGTACCCTGAAAGGTAAATCCGGTTGTTGCTGTTAATACGGTAACTGGCTTTGGCATTCAGATCGTAGAAATAGAGCCTCGACTGGTTTTTCGTGGTGTCGGAAGAAAGCTTTAGAAACAGGTCGGCGTAGGTGCGCCGGGCGGTAATCATAAAGGAACCTTTGTCTTTCACGATCGGGCCTTCCACATTGATCCGGGAGGAGATCAGCCCGAGGCCACCCGAAACCCCCAATTTCTGATCGTTCCCGTCGTTCATTTTGATGTCGAGCACCGAAGACAACCTGCCACCGTATTCGGCCGGCTCATTGCCTTTGTACACCGTAATATCTTTGATGGCATCGGAGTTGAAAACTGAAAAGAACCCCATCAGGTGCGAGGCATTGAAAACCGTGGCTTCGTCTAAAAGGATTAAATTTTGATCCGAAGAACCTCCCCTGACATTGAACCCGCTGCTTCCTTCACCTGCTGGTTTGATGCCGGGCAACAGTTGGATGGTCTTCAAAACATCGTTTTCACCAAACAATACCGGAATGTTTTTGATTTCATTGGTATTGAGTTTCTGCATGCCCATGGTTGTTTTGGTGATGTTCTCATCGTGGCGTTGGCCGGAAACTACCACTTCATCTAAGGTATTCACCTGTTCGTAAAGGGTGAAATTTTGTTTGACGGATTTTTTCAGGTCGATTTTGCAAATCTGAGGAGTATAGCCAATAAATTGACCCGTAATTTGATAAGTCCCTTCCGGCAAGGTTATGGAATAGAAACCATAGGCATTGGTTGCAACCCCTTTCTCCTGCAGCTCTTTGACCGAAACGGTGGCGCCGATCAGGTTTTCGCCGGTTTTGGCATCTTTAATAAAGCCGCTGATGGTAAATTTTTGTTGCGCAAAACCCGGAATTGCAAATATTAGAAACAGGAGCAAGAAGTAAAATTTCAATTTTGCCATGTAATTCTTAACTGTCATATCCTGTTTCTAATACCACTTTCAAGGCTCCCTGAAAAAAATCTGAAGGCGTTTTTCCCTGGCTTTGACCGCACAATAATACTCATTCATTTGTAAATAATTCCTATTTTGGGCAAAGATTAAGTCCTATTCGGTACATTGATTTCAACGGGAGGATTTTCTTCGCGGATTACCCTATCTATTGTATTTGTGTTTTTCAAATTGCTCAAATTCAGTTGCTTGTTCTTCTTTGTAATTTATTATACACCTTGCTTTAATGAAAAAAATAAGATTTTTCCTGTTACTTTTCCTCGTGCTTTTCTTCTTTAAACTAAATGCGCAACTGGCGCCGGTCAGATTACAGTGCGAGCATCTGGTCAATCCATTGGGAATGGATGCACCCAATCCGAGGCTATCCTGGCAGCTGGAGGATCCCCGAAAGGGAGCCGTACAATCGGCTTATCAGCTTTTCGTGGGTGTCGATTCAATCGCGGTAGCAAACGGGAAAGGAGATATTTGGGAAACCGGGAAGATTCAATCAGACAGTGTTTTGGTAACTTACAACGGCAAGAAACTGCAACCCTTTACCAAATATTACTGGCAGGTCAGGGCATGGGACCAGGAGGGACAACCGAGCGAACGGAATCAGGTTGCCTCTTTCGAAACCGGGATGATGGGTCAGCAAAATTGGCAAGGCTCCTGGATTTCAGATTCGCGGGATATCGCCTTAAAACCGGCGCCCTATTTCCGCAAGGAGGTGGAGCTAAAGAAAAAAATAGTTTCGGCACGTGCCTATGTCGCAGTGGGAGGGCTGTTCGAACTCTATATCAACGGCGAAAAAATCGGAAACCACCGGCTTGATCCGATGTACACCCGTTTCGACCGGCGCACGCTGTACGTGACACATGATGTAACGGCTTATTTGAAAGAAGGCAAAAATGCAGTGGGCATCCTGTTGGGCAACGGTTGGTACAACCACCAATCTACTGCCGTCTGGTATTTCGACAAAGCGCCCTGGCGGGCACGTCCCAAATTCTGCATGGATATCAGGATTACTTACCAGGATGGCTCTGTGGAGACGGTTTCGTCCGGGACCAGCTGGAAAACGACCCTTAGTCCAGTCGTGTTCAACAGCATTTACACAGGCGAACATCAGGATGCCAATCTGGAGAAAACCGGTTGGTGCACGGCAGGCTATGACGATTCCAAATGGGCCAATGCCAAGCCTGTTGCAGCGCCTTCCCAAAATATTGTTTCCCAGCAATTACAGCCCATCCGCGCCTGCGAAGAGATTCCGGCCCAAAGTTGTAAAAAATTCAGTGACTCACTCTACGTCTTCAATCTGGGCAGAAACATCGCCGGCGTGAGCAAAATAACCCTGACCGGCCTTCCGGGTACGGTAATCAGGGTAAAACACGGTGAACGCCTTTATGAAAATGGGCGGGTTGATCAGTCCAACATTTCGGTTCACTATCGGCCAACCGATGATCAGGATCCGTTTGCTACTGATATTTACACGCTGAAATGCGGTGTTGAGGAGACTTTTTCGCCGCATTTTAACTACAAAGGGTTTCAATACCTTGAAATCGTCTCCAGCAAACCTGTAGAACTTACCCAGAACAGCGTTGTCGGGCTTTTTATGCACAGCGATGTGACACCTGTCGGGAAGATTGAAAGTTCCAATCCGGTGCTCAACAAAATTTGGGAGGCGGCCAATCATTCCTATCTCTCCAATCTTTTCGGCTATCCAACCGACTGCCCGCAGCGTGAAAAAAATGGCTGGACCGGCGACGGACAAATCGCCGTCGAGACCGGATTGTACAACTTTGATGGCATCACCGTTTATGAGAAATGGCTGGCCGACCACCGCGACGAGCAGCAGCCCAACGGGGTACTCCCCAATATCATTCCCACTTCCGGATGGGGGTATGACTGGGCCAACGGTCCCGACTGGACCAGCTCGCTGGCGATCATACCCTGGAATATTTACCTCTTTTACGGTGACAGCAGGTTGCTGAAACAGACCTACGACAACATCAAAAGGTATGTTGATTATATCGACCGCATCAGTCCGGAGAATTTGACCGACTGGGGACTGGGCGACTGGATTCCGGTGAAATCCAAGGCCAACAAGGAGCTGACCTCCTCCTGCTACTTTTATGCCGATGCCTCTATTCTGGCCAGGGCTGCCAAAATGTTCGGAAAAACGGAGGATGCAAAAAAATATTCGGAGTTGGCCCGGAAAATTAAGGAGGCCATCAACCGCAAATTTTTAAACACAGCTACAGGCGTCTATGCCAACGGACTTCAGACCGAACTGGCTGCCCCGCTCTTTTGGGGCGTCGTTCCCGATGGGATGAAAGCCGTCGTGGCCGCTAACCTGGCAAAACGGGTGGAAGCCGACAATTTTCATTTGGATGTCGGGTTGTTGGGCACCAAGGCCTTGTTGAATGCCCTCAGCGAAAACGGCTATGCGGAAGCGGCCTATAAAGTGGCCTCGCAGGAGACTTTCCCTTCCTGGGGGTGGTGGATCGTGAATGGGGCTACAACTTTGTACGAGAACTGGCCCATTGATGCCAAATCGGATATTTCGCTGAATCACATTATGTTTGGAGAGATCAGCGCCTGGTACTACAAGGCACTGGGCGGAATCCGTCCCGATCCGGATCATCCGGGATTCAGGAATATTCTGCTCGAACCCCACTTTGTAAAAGGTTTAACCCATTTTGAGGCTTCCCATCAGGGGCCTTACGGTATGATTGTATCGAAATGGTCAAAAGGCAAGCGGAAGATTACCTATCAGGTTACTATCCCTGCCAACAGCAGTGCGACACTAACTTTGCCTGCGGGGAAATTAAAAGAAGGCAATCGACCGGTTGGAGATAATCAATTTATCAAGATTCTCAGGAAAGAAAAATCATCCATTACACTTTCAATTGCTTCCGGAAATTACAGTTTTACTTTTTGAAAATATTTTCCTTTATGGCGCCAAAAAAACTGAGGGAAACAGGAAGGGGATGTGGAAGATCCGGATTATAGCGCACAGGTTTGGCTCATTTCCGGTGTATTGCAATTCTGTAAATAGCTATTTGGGGAACAATGGTCGGGCACAAATTGCAAATTCGCGCCCGGCGAGGAATCACGGTACCCGATACCGTTCCCCCAGCCCTGACAGGGTTCCAAACCCTGTCAGGGCTAAACAACGGGAGCCGGGCGGCTCTTATTCCACCTCCCCGGAAGGAAGGTTCATCCTTTGGCCTGCCGGGACAGGTTGGCCAAAATTGGGCGTCCCGTCTGCATTCCAGGTAAACGGTTGCATGCGCACATCGCGTTTCCAGCCGGGGGAGGGTGCATGCCAGATGGTTTTCGACTCCCCGCGTTGGGTCATCTTCTTCGATCTGGAAACAACGATGGAATTTTGGGCCGAACGGCAGTAAATGTATTCATCCTGATCTTTCACCATCCAGGGATCTGCGCCGTCCCACACCGGGTTGGTAAATGTCGGCCCGACTCCCTTATCAGGATTGGATTTTCTTTCGTTACACCAACCGTAAGAAACGACTGCCAACGTGACCAGGGCCAGAATTCTTGTTTTTATCTTCATCTTATTTGCTGCTACAACCTTTGGGCTATTTGAAAGCTTGTTTGATGTCGGAAACAGATATGCTGAACAATTTTTCAGTAATTGAACTTAATTTGGCTTCATCACCTGAGATATGGAAAATCTGTTGTTTGTGGGTAATCTTTTCTCCCGGGGCAAGCAGCGCTGCAGGAGAAGAACTCTCAATCTCATAAAACGGCCCCATGATCGAGCCATCTTCCACCGGACCGTCGTTGTAGGAGTTGACGGCATCGCCTTTCAACGGATCGTCCTGATGCCCCCATTTGGAGTTGACATATTTGGCAGGGGCCTCTGTCTTGGAATAGTGAAGCAAAGTAAGTACCTGGTTGATGGGATCGTAGCTGGCACAATAGGGGAGGGCGCGCAACGGGGATAAACCGATTTTACTGCGGTGCTTCCCGTCAGTTTTGAAGAACAGCATCCCGTCTCCAATAATCAACCGATCGGCCGGCACTTTTCCGAAATAGTCATCCGTTACGATTTTGCCCAACTCTTTTTCATCCCCTTTTTTAAATGGGATGAAGACGACCCCTTTCTCAGAGGGATTGAACATCGAAAGCAGCCAGATGGACAAAAACCCGGATTTCCCGTTCCATGCCTGGTCACCTTTGTTGGATAGCGTATTTTCAGACTCATAAGCGACATAATTGAGCGAATCGCCTACCGGGACCTGCAGGGCTTTTTCTACTTCATCATGCGAAAGCAGTTTTACCGAACGCTCAACGCCTACTTTCAGGACTGTTCCTTCAGCATTTGTCAAAGAAAATTCTTTTTTGAAACTGATACTCCGGGAAGTCTGATTAACTATGTCAAATGATTTTGTATCAATATTTTCAGGAACAACCCAGTTGGCATAAACCTGTTCTTTCCCTTTCGGGAAGTAGATCGAAAAAGGGCCGCCTTCGGGGCCGATCCAGAAACGTTCTTCGCCGCCATAAGGGTTGAACTGTTTGCTTTGTACGCCTGATTCGATAAACTTATAATTGATCCATCCGAAGCTTTTTCCGTTTTCACCTTTCGCAGTGCTGGTTACAACCCGTCCTTGTAAAGCAGGAGAGACAATTAGTCCTGCCCCGGATATACTATCTTTCAACTCGACAAAGTCGAGTTTGTGGTTCTTCATAAATGCCAGGTCATAGCCATAGGTTCCTTTAGAAAGGTTTGTTTCAGTTTTTTTATCCATGTTTTTTGAACTTTTGTTGGAAGGGGACAAGCATGACAGGAGGAAAATCCCTGTCACTGCAGCCAGAGCGAAAGATAATTTGTTTTGCATCGAAAGGTTTGTTATGCAATTTGGAATGAGGATGTTAATACTGCTTTTCCCTTTGTGAAACTTTGTGTTGCACTTTGTGTGACTTTGTGGTTAAATTTTTAAGATTTACCACGAAGGTCTCAAAGGGTACCACAAAGGTCGCACGAAGGATTAAAACAAAAATTAGTTCACCTCAAGGCTTTGCCTGGAGGGCAGTTTGGGGAATTTTTGGTGAGGATCGGTCTGGTACCAGAAACAAACGGAAGAGATATCAGATTGTTGGGCCAAATATTTTCCACCGAATCTCCAACCCAAATCCTGAATCGTCACTTTCAAGTCTTTTTCGAAACGGATAGGATCCATAATATGCCAGCGGTAAAGGCCAAACCGTTGCTGTGATTTGTAAGTCCCGTCGGGACGGATTACCTGGTGCAGGCCGGAATAAGGGGTGCAAAATTCCTTGTATTGCCCGCCGCGGTCGAAATTGTAGGAGCCACAGAAATAATCCTCGGTGCCGGTACCACAAATAGTGGGGAATTTGCTGTCGCCATCGATGAAGAATTTGATTTCACCTTCTCCCCACCATCCGTTGTTCCTGACCCCTACGGCTAAATAAACGCCGACATATTGTCCTTTTCCTTTGA
>JAMDDG010000090.1 GCA_023488865.1 Bacteroidota bacterium
ATCGATTTGATCTAAAAGGAGAATCTCTGAGAAAGAAAATTTAAATTATATTTGCCTTACAAATCAACCCCCATTCTGGTTGTACACTTTACTCCGGAATCGTTGTACACTTTGCCCGGAATAATCAAAATATCTATCCTTAATTAAATTTCATTTGTATTTAGATCACATTAGGAACAGTGAAACAAAATGGCCAAACTCCTTTATCCAAAGTCTCTTCGAGCTGATTGACTTAAGTGAATTATATATGAAGTATATATTTTTGGTTGAAAATGGTATAAAATCTAAAGAGTGTATTAATAGATATGAGACCTACCTGGCCAGACTTGAGATTATGAATAATTGTGACTATCCTTCTTTTGAGATCATAAAGCAATATTATCTTGGGAAGATTTATTTTGATGTTGAGAAGAATTACAGCAAAGCATTGAATAAATTTGAATTATTATCAAAGACATGTCCTAATAATTTGATTTTCAAGAAAATAATAGATAATTGTCAGCAGAAAATTAATGTGGGCTATGTATATGACCCTCAATCATTGGATAAATTTTGAATAGTTGATCTGCCTTCACGCCAAATGGGAGTGCAATTTGAACTCTTTCCGACAGTTGATTTTACTTTGACTTATTAACTTGTTTATTATAAGGCTACAAGGCAGTAAGCAATGATATATTTGGATCTCCTCTATAGCATTTGTGGTGCATAATACATCCGAATAATAATCCCGAAAAACATCGACAAAGTTGGCATAATAACCTGATATTTCTCACAAAGATACAATTCCATCCATTGTAAACAAAAAACATATAACTGTGATTATCTATCTGTTGTGAAGTGACACATTATCGAAGTCAACTAAAGCACAACCACAAAGGGAAAAGGGAGATTCTTCGGCAAATTGTAGCTCCAACGATAAAGGCTCTGAACCTAATTTGTGCAGGGCAATTTCAATTTTTTTTCTTCGGGGTTCACGCGGCTTTTTCAGTCCGGTTGCATAGTAATTGTAGTAATTGACGGGGTCACTCTGAGTCATATGGCGCTAATTTATCCCTGAACCTCAGGTATAATATTCAGGTTGTCGGTGGGATAGGAGGGTATTTATTCTTAATTGCGGAAGACTGGGGAGGAGAGATTACAGTTGGTAATCAGAAAGTCAATTATGATTATTTCTTCCCCGATAGGGCCTGGGGTAAAGCTTTCTCAACCTATGCTGGAATCAGATTTCAATTTTGATTTTATTGGGTTATGGCACTGCGCGATCTTGATTTGCACCTTTCTGAAGCATAATGCCAAAGTTGTAATTGATTGATTTAGACGATAGTAGAAAAGGAGCTTTCCTAAATTATAACTCCAACGATAAAAGCTCTGTGCCTAATTTGTGAAGGGCGATTTCAATTTTTTTTCTTTGCGGTTCGCGAGGCTTTTTCAGTCCGGTCGCATAGTGATGCAGGAGCTTCTGATTGATACCCGTTATGCGCTCCAGTGCAACGTTGGTAAACACCTTGTTGTAATAGTTTAGAAAACTTTGTGTATCAAAACGATACACGATTTGATAGTCCCCTTTTAATATGTCCGGAATATTTTCATCTGTATTATAATCTTTCAGTAGCCTTATGGCATCTAAAACTGACTGTTTTACCTCTTCAACGGTGTCTCCACCTGCATAAATACCCTTAGTATTTTCAGCATAGGCAGAATACATATCTTTTGTTTTTTCAATGATAACCTTAATTGTTTCCATAAATTATTGTTTCCTATTTGCCTGGGTATGGCATCCGGGCAATTCAATCACGGAAGAAACCAGATAACCGTCAAACCCCTATACTACTTGCGTGTAGTCTGCTGTACCGTCTTATTTTAACCGCTTATTTACTTTTTGCTGAAAGCGAAACATTTAAATTCATTGTCATCTTTTTGGTCGTATCGTGTCATATTGCACAACAATACCTCATCTGGATTATCGTCATTTTTGCAGGTTAAACACAAAGAGGGCTTTTTTATCAAATCTGTATTAATCTCGTATCCGTCGTCATCGAAGAAGTCGGCAATTTTGGCAGGGTCAATGTCGTCAATGTGCCTACGGCCATTTCTATTTTCTCTTTTCTTTATCGCGGAATCAATTTCGTAATCATTAGTCGGATAGCTCTCGCCTGTAATGCAAGCGAAGCAACTGTTTCCAACTGATGCCAACCCAATAACCCAGATGTCATTTTCACATGAACACTTGGTTCCATTGTTATACGCATTTAAGGCGGATTTCAAGTGTTTTCTTAAATCTCTCTTCAATTCTTTTATGTTGAGGCGGTCGTGGTTTGTGCAACCCGGAAGCATAATGGTATTTATGGAGAGTGTCACTATCGTCGACGTTATAGAAATAGAAGTGAGGGTTTGACCGTTCAGAACATGAAAAGTCAAACTCTCACTTTTAACATTTTACAATGCTCTCCTCCATTTTATTCAGCTACCTTTGAAATAAAGAATTAAGCAGTATATGAAACAATCAGACCAACGCATTTTGAAAAAAGTAAATTGGATAAGATGGTTTACAAATTGTATGAGTTATCGTAGGTAGAAATAGCAATTGTATAAAATTCGTAAAAAGCTATGGCTAAAAGACAAGTGCCTGAAAAAGAGGGGTTCAATGAAATTTTGCTTTACACTACGCCTAATGGGGAGGTTAAACTTGAGGTGTTTATTCAGGATGAAACACTTTGGTTAACGCAAAAAATGATGGCGGAACTTTTTGGAGTCAAAGAACACACTATTACTTACCATTTAAAAGAAATTTTTGAAAGCGGAGAATTAATTGAATCAGCAACTACTCGAAAAATTCGAGTAGTTCGAGATGAGGGTAAACGAAAGGTTTCGAGAGATCTGGACTATTTTAATCTGGATGTTGTTATATCTGTGGGCTATCGTGTAAATTCGAGCAAGGCAACCCAGTTTAGAATATGGGCAACCCAAGTTTTGAAAGAGTACATCATTAAAGGATTTGCGATGAATGATGCCCGATTGAAACAGGGCGATAAAAATTTTGGGAAAGATTATTTTCGGGAGCTTCTCGAAAGGGTACGATCTATCCGCACCAGCGAAAGACGAATTTACCAACAAATAACCGATATTTTTGCCGAATGTAGTATTGATTATGATCCAAATTCTGAGATGACTCGTAATTTTTATGCAACGGTTCAAAATAAATTCCATTTTGCTATAACCAAACAAACAGCAGCAGAAATAATTTTTGAAAAAGCTGATAAATTAAAACCTTATATGGGTTTGTCAACATGGAAAAATGCGCCGAATGGACGAATATTGACTTCAGATGTAACGATTGCAAAAAATTACCTATCGGAAAAGGAAATCAAAAAACTGGAACGAACCATTTCAGGTTTTTTTGATTACATCGAAAATGTGATAGAAAATGAGAACAGCCTAACAATGAATGACATGGTTTTAAATGTTGATAGTTTTTTAACATTTAACAAATTTAAAATTTTAAAAGGGAAAGGAAGAATTGCTAAAAAGGAAGCTGATGAGAAAGCATTAAACGAATATTCTGATTACAATAAAATTCAACCCATTGAATCAGATTTTGATAAGGAAATTAAAAGGTATTTGAAGGAATAAATAATTCAGGAACCGACTGTCCAGTAAAGTATTGGCATGATTTGAAAGCTAAGTTTAATGAAGAAGATAGTGAGTTGTCCGGAAAAATCGGACAATTGAAACAACTGAATCAAATTTCTATCATTAACAACTCCGCCCCCAATCTATTTAACCCCTTTTCAATTCTTTTATGTTGAGGCGGTCGTGGTTTGTGCAACCCGGAAGCATAGTGCCACAACTGGCGCTGGTTGATCCCGGTAATGCGCGAAAGGGCAGCTTTGGTAAATTACAACTCCAACGATAAAAGTTCTGAACCTAACTTGTGAAGGGCAATTTCAATTTTTTTTCTTTGCGGTTCGCGTGGCTTTTTCAGTCCGGTCGCATAGTGATGCAGGAGCTTCTGATTGATACCCGTTATGCGCTCCAGTGCAACGTTGGTAAACACCTTGTTGTAATAGTTTAGAAAACTTTGTGTATCAAAACGATACACGATTTGATAGTCCCCTTTTAATATGTCCGGAATATTTTCATCTGTATTATAATCTTTCAGTAGCCTTATGGCATCTAAAACTGACTGTTTTACCTCTTCAACGGTGTCTCCACCTGCATAAATACCCTTAGTATTTTCAGCATAGGCAGAATACATATCTTTTGTTTTTTCAATGATAACCTTAATTGTTTCCATAAATTATTGTTTCCTATTTGCCTGGGTATGGCATCCGGGCAATTCAATCACGGAAGAAACCAGATAACCGTCAAACCCCTATACTACTTGCGTGTAGTCTGCTGTACCGTCTTATTTTAACCGCTTATTTACTTTTTGCTGAAAGCGAAACATTTAAATTCATTGTCATCTTTTTGGTCGTATCGTGTCATATTGCACAACAATACCTCATCTGGATTATCGTCATTTTTGCAGATTAAACACAAAGACGGCTTTTTTATCAAATCTGTATTAATCTCGTATCCGTCGTCATCGAAAAAGCCGGCAATTTTGGTTGGGTCAATGTCGTCTATGTGCCTACAACCTTTTTTGTTTTCTCTTTTCTTTATCGCGGAATCAATTTCGTAATCATTTGTCGGATAACTCTCGCCTGTAATGCAGGTGAAGCAACTGTTTCCAACTGATGCCGATCCAATAACCCAGATGTCATTTCCACAAGAACACTTGGTTCCATTGTTATAAGCATTCAATGCTGATTTCAAGTGTTTTCTTACATCCACCTCTTTCTCAGACGGATTATTCTTCAAATGCATTGTTACATACTTATCAATCGATATTGGTACAAATCCCATTCCCAAAAATATTTATCTGTTAAGTTATTGTTGAATTCCGGTACTTTTATTCCTTTATTCCAATAGTTTTGATTGCGAAATCCCTAAATTCCTGTGAAATGCTGATTGATGTTTCTAATTCTTCCTTTGTCAAATAGATTGTATTATCAGGATATCTAATCTGAACGCTAAATCCATTCAACATAATCGCTTTATCATAAATATTCTCAGCTATATCAATCCTTTGAGCTAATAGGTCAAGTAAATACACCAAATTGTGAGAGCGCTGAAATTCAATCCCATAATATTCAAGAATTGACTTTAGATATTTTTCTGTTGCTTGTTGACAATGGAATGCTATAGTATCAAAATAATCCGGAATGTGCAAATAAATCAACTTAGCAGAACCTAAATCATGGTTGGCCTTATCAATCCAATCTTTCACTTTTTTGTTAACCGCGCTCATATAGAATTTTTGAAGTCTTTATTGCTGAAAATAAGAATGAGCTTTTCTCTTTCCTCTCTTGTTCAAATTCCTTAGTCGTATAAACAAGAATATCCATTGGTATCATGGAACCAATCAATGACTTTTGAATATCGAAGCTCCTTTTGTGTCGAGGTAAATCAGTATCCTTAATTATCAATAAATCTATGTCACTATCATTATTCGGATTGCCAGCAGCATAAGAACCAAATAAAATAATCTTATCAGGATTGAATCTAATCGCAATCCTGTTTACTATTTCATTTATCTTTGTTGTTTCTATCATATTCTATACAAAATCACATGCAAGTTAATAATTTTTGTCCAATTTATCGGCTCTCGTATGTTTAATAATGGGCGTAAATGGGGAAATGAGAATTACAGATGTAACCGATGCCGATGGTTTCCTAAGTGTGATGAATCAAACTCCTATCGTTAACAACTCTGTACCCAACCGATGTAATCCATCTTCAATTCTTTTGCGTTGTGCCGGTCGAGGCTTGCGCATCCCGGAAGCATAAAGGCACATTTTATTCGTTTATCTTAATACTTTTTTATAAAGAATCTCCGGGTCTAAATCCGCTTCATTTTCCTATTCGATTGAATCAAAACTAATCCTTACCGTTTTGAATTTTGAAATATCGCGCAATTCTTTAAAAATGCCTTTCTTTAAAAATGGATTCATGTCAAATTGGCGTTTTTCACCATTCTCAAAAGTCAGGATCAAATTGTAACTATCAATTGGAATAACTTCTTTTACAGCTAAATACATGTTCGATTATTTTATGTTGATAAAATTTTCAAAAGTCATCATCAAATCCTGTTTGATGGTTTTATTCAAGATACAATTCGATTGCCTCTTTAGTTCTTGCATAAAGTTCATCATAGGTTTTTGCCTGGGTGTGGCATCCTGGCAATTCAATCACGGAAGAAATCAAAAAACCATCAAATCCCTGTTCTACAATAATATTAAATGTTTTATGTAACATCCTTTAGTAATTATTAATATGCATCTTTTGAATTGTAAAGATATATAAAAAGGAAGACTCTGTCTGATCAATTCATTCATGGAGATCAAATTTCAATCTTTATCAACTCCAACTCCGCCCCCAATCTATTTAAACCCTCTTCAATTCTTTTGCGTTGCGCCGGGCGTGGTTTGCGCAACCCGGAAATATCATGCCACAATTGATACTGGCTGATTCCGGTATTGCGATTACTTCATTTCACGAATAAAATCTCCGATCGCCAAGATATGTTCGCTGTTCTTTTTGTTGAACAAGAGATGCTCAAAGTCTCTCTTTTTTATGTTCAGGTCGACAATTTTCAGCATCTCTTCCGTTGCAGCCTTCAGCTCTTCGAGGTTGTGGATTCCCCTCTTGGCAACCAGAAATGAGTAGTCCGGATCGCTCAGTGCAAGGAGAAACATGGCATCGTAAAAATCGCGCCCTTTTTGACGGGAAAGCATGGCCGATAGTTTCATGGCGCACAATACACCGTCTGTTGGTACCGCCGATAAAGACAATTTTCTCAACAAATGGTGTGGAAGATAGAAAATCGAGAATAAGCAGCTGAAGATACTCCTTCAGCATAAACTTTTGAAAGGAGGCATTTTCACGTAATTGGACAGGATAATATCTTTTGATCTGTTCTAATAAGATCATAGTCTGTAAGTTTTTATCAACAGTTGTACCCTGTTTTCAAGGGCATTGTTTCTAAATTTTGAAATATACTCTTGAAACAATCTGAGATTGAGATCATGTTGAAGATACTCCTCATCCAATCGCAGCTCTTCCATTTCTTGTCCGGTATTATAAAAAGGGTAGAGATAGAGCAGGTCCAGCAATGCTTTTTCCGGACTGGCAAGTTGTAATGTCTGACCATTATCAATTGGTTTAAGGTCATAACCGAACATTAAATCCTCTTTGACGCTTTTGTAGCTGTAGTCTCCAAAGTCATTGATGAAACTTGTTGTTTTCAAAGATGTTACGCTTGTAATCTGAAGAACAGATTCGGAGATCATACCATAGAATGCAAGGGCGGAATGCAGACTTACATACGATGGACGATAGATTCTGTTGGCAAAGTAAAGGGCAAAGTCAGGCTTGGACTTGTATTCCGGGAACGCATAATATCCTTGTCTCAGACGGACTAAATAACGTTTCTTAGTCCAGCGGACAATATTGTTCCTGTCGAAATCAGGTTGCCAGGCATAAACCTGGTGGATGTTGAAACATCCAAGGTCAAAAAATTTATTTTTAAACTCCAGATAATTCATCGCCTCTTTTCCTAAAGCCAGAAGCCTTTAGATCGTTTGTTTCTTAAAAATGATTGATGAAATTGAAAACAAAGATAAAATATATATTTCTATTATGCAGTAAAAATAGTGCAAAATAGAAATATAATTTTCTTCAATTCCTTTGTAGTGTGAATTATTAGTCAGCTACATGCACTAGCCATGGTTCAGAATACCGGCAGTTTGAACTTCATTACCACCTCGCCGGTCTGTTTGTTAACTTCTATCGTTTGATTTTCGAGACCAAGATCTTTCCCTGTCGACATTTTGAATAGCCCGGCCAGGAACTGCATTCCATTGTTCATTACCTGCTCCATCTCCTGCACTTTCTCTTCCTGTAGTTTTGCTACTTCTGTCTTCTCGGGGACTGAAGGTTCACTAAGTGGTAGTGCTTCTTCAATTTCTTCGAGGAGATCAATTGTATCAGGTTCAGGCAGATTTTCTGCAGGTGCCATCACCTCCCCTGCAAAGTTTAAGGATGGTTCTGCTATTTCAGCATTTTCGGTTTCAGCAATAAACTCTTCCAATTGCTGGATGAACTGTGAACGGCCCTTTGTCGAGAAATCCACAGAATTGGTTTTGCTTCCTCCGTCCAGGACACCGTCGAACAGGCTTTGCTTGACCAAAAGCCCGGAGGCAATCTGTTGTTCTATCGAGTTCTGTGTGATGAAATTATAAATTGTCAGTTTGTTGCTTTTTTGCCCCAGTCGGTCGATGCGTCCAATCCGCTGGTTCTTTTTTGCCGGATTCCACGGAAGTTCAAAATTGATCAATGTATTGGCAACCTGAAGGTTCAGCCCGGAGCCACCTGCTTCGGTCGATAAAAATATTTTGCAATGAGGATTAGTCTCGAACTTCCTGATAAGCTCCCCGCGAAGTTTTACCGGTACCGAGCCGTTGAGTTCTGTAAAGCCGATGTTGTTTTCACGCAAAATATGGCCGATCAGCTTGTGTACCTTTACCCACTCCGAAAAAATTATGATCTTCGAGTCTGAGTTGATCACATCAAGTTTTTCGAGCAGTATATACTTTAGCTCTTCCAGTTTTGGAGACTCATTGGTCTCTTCGTCAATTAAATAAGTCGAATCGCATACCATCCGCATGCTGGCGAGAAGTAGCTGCAATTTTTGCAGGTCGTACGGGGTCAGAAATTTTTTACGGATGATAGCAGCAATACCTTTGGCATAAGAAGCGTGATAATCTGCCTGTAATGGGGAGAGGTTGACCGGAACATTTATTTGTTGCACGTTCGGCAACTGATCGAGTACTTTGCGTTTTTCGCGACGGATGAGTATCGGTTCGAGTTGTTTGTTCAACTTTTGCAAGTTGTAATACCCATTGATTTTATTGTGCTTTTCGGGGTCGAAGAGGCAGTGTTGGTAGGAAAATTCCCAAAGTGGTCCGAAGAAATAAGGATTGATCGCGCTTACAATTGAGAAGATATCGATCAGCCGGTTTTCAATCGGGGTACCAGTAATGATAAGTACATGCTTAAATTGCAACCTGCGGATGGAGGAGGCGGTTTTGGTTTCAAAATTTTTGATCCGCTGCGCTTCATCAAGGATCAGAAAATCAAATCCGGCTTTGTTAATAGCCAAATGGTCACGGAGGATCGTTTCGTAATTGACAATAAAGAAGAAATGGTCATTATCCGAGTATTGCCTTTCCCGTTCATCTGGAAATCCCTCGATAATCAATGCCTTTTCATTGGAGAACTTTTCAATCTCCTTTTTCCACTGCTCTTTGAGCGAGGCTGGACAAACCACCAAAGTCTTTCTAAAATCGAAAATCCCTTTTTTCAGAACGGCTGTTCCAATGGCCTGGATGGTTTTTCCCAATCCCATCTCATCGGCGATGATGGCTGTTTTGCGGAAAAGGGCGAAGTCGATCCCCTCTTTTTGGTAGGGGTATAGCTCTCCATTAATGGCGCTATAATCAGACTGGTAACCTGACTTTAAGTTTTCAAGCATCTCTTCTTCGAAAGCCGTCTCTATTTTCTCCTGTACTTCCGGACGGATCCGTATTCGCGGATATTCAACCGACTCTTCAATAAAACCCAAAAAACCCTTGAGTTCGGAATCTTCAATAAATGATGAATTCTTGAAATACCTTGACAGTAGAAGTTGCTCGTCAACAGCTATTTTCGATGGGTAGTGCCACGTTATTTTATACTCGTTTAGCGGATCACAAAATATTTCGATAAAAGGATAGGTCTTACTTAATCTGGCAAATAAGGCCTTGTCTTCTTTCAACTTTCTGAAAGCGTACATGATATGTTTGGTCGTACCGAGTTTGTTCAACCGCGAATCCATGCTGTCGCTGTACCCGGTTTCATTTTCGAAATCGCGCAGAAAAACTTTGTATTTTATCCCATTTTCGTTGGTAAGAATATGGTTCCCATAAATATTTGAGGCCCATTTGATCCGGTAGTTTGCTTTTTCGGCTTTTTGGATGCGTTCAAGCATGACCCGTTTGATCATCCCTTCTCGGGAATATTTTTTATGCTCAATGGGTTCTTTCGGATCAAGTAAGTGCAGTTCATTTTCAACCTGGAGCAAACAGGCATAAGCATAGCGGTCCCACCCTAAACGATCACTATTTTTAGTTGGGATAATTTCTTCGTCAAATATATGCAACACATATTCCACTTGTCCCTCTTCGCTTTGGGTATCGACTATCAGTTCAAATCTGACAGCCGATTGCGACAAGACCTGACAACCGTTATTATTGAAAATAATTTCACCAAAAGAACGCTCTGTTTTATCCAATAGATTTTGGAGTTTTTCAATTTGCTGTTTGGTCAATAACTTGATGTTCATATTTTGATTTGTTTTTTCGAATTCCAAATATACATGAAGGATTAATATGTACGCTTCAAAATTTAAAAACATTTTTCAACTAAGAGAGAGGAGCTCTGAGTCTGCCCGTCAGTTGATAAATATAAATTTTGACCAGCAGAAAAGCATACCATACGGGCGCAAAAATTTATTTTACTGTAAAACAATATGTTATCAAATATTTATTTATATTTGAATTTATATTATCATGGCAATCTAAACTAATACTTTATTATATCATGTATTTTAGAAAGCAGACTTTTGAGGGAATTGGAAATGAAAGTGCTTTTTTATGGGGAGCCAGACAAACAGGTAAGAGCACCTTACTTAAAACCATGTTCCCTGGATCACCTTATTTTGATCTGTTGTTATCAAACGAATATGACAGGTTTCAGCGCAATCCAGGGTTGTTAAGGGAAATACTTCAGGCAGTTGATATCTCTGAAGTAGTAATTGTTGATGAGATTCAACGAATTCCGGCATTGTTGAATGAGATTCACTGGATGATTGTCAATAAAAATATCCGCTTTATTCTCAGTGGATCCAGTCCCCGTAATATTCTGAGAGCCGGAGGTAATCTGTTGGGAGGAAGGGCTCTTAGATATGAATTATATCCACTGATTTATCATGAAATCCCTGATTTTGATTTGATCAGGGCATTAAATAACGGATTGTTGCCCCGGCATTATTTGTCTTCAAACGCAGGAAAATTTCTCTCGGCATACATTGGTAGCTATTTACGGGATGAGATTATGGCAGAGGCCAAGATCAGGAATATTGCTTCTTTCTCGCGATTCCTCGAGATGGCAGCTTTTTCTAACGGCGAAATGGTGAATTATGCGAATATTGCAACCGATTGTGGAGTGAGTGCGCCAACAGTAAAAGAATATTTTCAAATTTTAGAGGACACCCTGACAGGCCGGTTCTTGCCCTCCTTTCAAAAAAGACCAAAGCGCAGAGTAATTCATGCCTCAAAATTTTACTTTTTTGACATCGGTATTGCCAATTATTTGATGAAAAGAGGAAAGATTGAGATTGGAAGTGAGTCGTTTGGGAAAGCATTTGAACACTTTATCTATCTTGAATTATATGCTCATAGCAAATACTCAGACATAAACTACCCTATCAACTATTGGCGGACTACTTCGCAAATTGAAGTCGATTTTATTCTGGGCGATCATGAAGTTGCGATAGAGGTAAAATCGACGGATATGGTCAACAGTCGTCATACAAAAGGGTTGAAAAGTTTTGCTAAAGAGTATCCGGTTAATAAATTGATTGTTGTTAGCAATGATCCCTATCCTCGTCAGATTGATAATATTTTGGTGTTGCCATGGAGAATATTTCTTGACCAATTATGGGCTGGGGAGATAATAGGGGGCTAAAAACACAAATGGGAACAAATCTTTTGAATTTGTTCCCATCCTACCTGACAAGCGAACTTGTCGCGGCGCCAGGCTACGGTTATTACGGCTGGCCATTGGCATTCAACGCTGCTTGCGCTTTGCTTCCTGCTCATCCGACCCTGACCTTTCGTTACAACCTTTTACAACTGTAACTTCCGGTTCTCCTTTCGAAATCCTCGCGGATCCCTTCCGGGAGAGGAGTTGCCCGAAGTCCTTACGGCTTTTCCATCTTGCGATGGATGTGCTTTCAGGGTACTTTCACTGTCTTGCGACGGGTGATTTCCATCGAAAA
>JAMDDG010000290.1 GCA_023488865.1 Bacteroidota bacterium
TCCGGTACTTCTCCTCTCCAATGGAGGCTTTGACAACATCGTCGCGGATAAAAAGGACAATTGGCTCCAACATGCCCTGAAACCCTTTGGGAGCCCTGTCATAACCCTCTTTGTACCTTTTGGCAACTGAAAGAAAAATCAGCAATAATAAAATGATACTGGTAAAAAGGGAGGCTACATTCTTGGTAATTGAAAAATCGAACGGCCTCACTTCTGATCCATCAGCCAATATCTCTACGACTTTACCTTTGTATTTAGATTCTTCGTTCCCGATACGAAAACCGGAATAACTGGCGGTACCGTGATGAAATTTATTAGAGATGAAAAAGTGAAAACCACTGCTTTTGCTATAAAGAATGACGGGTAAAGGGATGCTGAGGTTATGATCGCCAATTTTAGTAATATGCCACTCATAAGAGTCGGCAATATGTTCCAGGATCAATTTACTGGCATTGAACTTTTCACGTGCCGGTTCAATTCCGGTTGTGGCCTGTTCTTCGGCTTTTACCAAAAGAAAAGGGGATGTAACTAAAGCAGAGATGATTATAAATATTCTTAAGGCTTTCAGCATTTCCGGTATTTTGTGCGTCAAATTTAATTTTTTAATTTGAAGATTTTGGATTTTTTTTCAAAAAATTCAAAATTTCGATAACCTCAAAAATTGTGAAAGCCAAATAAAGCACTAAAAATGTAACGACAAAATTGACCGCATTGGTTCGGTCGATTAACAAACAAACCAGAATAAAAACAAGGTAAATTAACAGCCTCACAGACATGATGGATAAATAGGTTGTACTGAACTTCCTGGGGTTCCGTTCGCTTGCATTCATCAGCTTCAAATGGCTTAAGAGAGTTATCAGCGCTACGATACCAAACTGAAGAGGGAAGACTTTCAGGTAATATTCTTTCAACAGGGTATCATAAAGGAGCAAGGAGACACCGATTAAGACCGAACAAAACAACAATGCCTTTTTAAGGAAAAAACGTTTTTCTTTGCTAATCATGTCAGGACAAACTTATTCAGGTTATTATTTTGTGAAAATGGTTTTAAAAAAAAGATAGAGGGACAAAATTGCAGCGGCTATAATCAATAGTATGGCAAAAATATGTGTTTCTAAGTGAAAGTAACCATCCAGCCACTTTCCTCCAAAAGCTCCAATCACTACAAGCACAATCATTTGGAAGACTAATCCAAAATATTTAGCATAGGATTTCATGTAATCAAATTTATTGTCGTCAGCCATCTTTTACAAATGTATTTATATTAGCTTTTTAAGCTCTGCTGCATGGAAGGCCAGCTCACAAATTTGTTCATTGGTGAGCGACTTGCAGTTAAAACGCTCATCATAATATATTTCATCAGAAAATTTAGCCCTGAAATTGTCTCTGAACTTCGACCGTTGTATATCTCTTTCCAGGACAAACTTCCTGGCTTCGGCAAGCGGGATACACTTCCGGGTACTTACCACACCCGATTTCCACGACAGGGGAGCTTCGAGGTACAAATGCAGTGATTTGGGGATGTTCCAGGCTATGGCTCCTCCACCCCTTCCAACTATGATCACATGTCCTTCACTGGCCAGATGTAGAATCACATCATGAATGACTTTCTTAATGCTTGCATTTCTGATATGGTAAGTTTCAGTAAAAGAGGCTACAAGATCTTGCAATACACCGCTTTCCCTGGCTTTTACATAGGTTTCCACATCACGCGGATTCATTTTTAGCTCCTCGGATGTTTTTAACAGGATCTCTTTGTTAACCCATTTCCATTTGGGAGCATGGCCATCCTTGACCATTTTCTTGTTTAGTTTGTTCATCAGCATCTCTGCAATGTCATTCCCCGGACAGCCGCATTCCCTTGAAATAGTAATAACCGGACCCTGATGGACCATTCTGGTTGAAGAAAATTCCAACCGTTCCCCCATGTACTTTAAAAATAGATTTTCCATTTCAATCAAGATAACGTTTGGTTAAATCCTCGTATGCATCAATCCTTCTGTCTCGTAAAAATGGCCACCATCTTCTAACATTTTCGGAATTATGCAGGTCAATGTCCACGAGTAGATTGGCATTTTCTGCCTCAGGTGCCAAAGCTAAAAATTCACCTTGAGAACCTGCAACAAAACTATGCCCCCAGAATTTAATTCCCTGTGTATTAACCGAATAATCTGCTTCAACCCCTGTGCGATTAACGGCAATTACCGGAATACCATTAGCAATCGCATGTCCTCTCTGGACTGTAAGCCATGCATCAAGTTGCCTTTTTTGTTCCGATTCAGTGTCATTGGATGTCCAGCCAATCGCTGTAGGATAGATTAGGATTTGAGCGCCGGCAAGTGCCATTAAACGAGCGGCTTCAGGGTACCATTGATCCCAGCAGACCAATACACCCAATTTCCCCACCGAGGTCTGAATAGGTTTGAAACCGAGGTCCCCTGGTGTGAAATAGAATTTCTCATAATAGTTTGGATCATCCGGAATGTGCATTTTACGATAAATCCCAGCTATTGAACCATCCTTTTCGAAAACCACAGCTGTATTGTGGTACAAACCCACTGCCCTCTTCTCGAAAAGTGAAGTAACCAATACAATATGTAACTTCCTGGCAAGTTTACTGTAGTATTCGGAGGATTTTCCCGGAATAGGCTCAGCCAAATCGAAATTGGCCAGATCTTCAGTCTGGCAGAAATAAAGTGACTCGTGCAATTCCTGCAAAACAACCAATTCAGCGCCTTCCGATGCGCATTTTGAAATATTATAGGTCAGCTTCTTCCTGTTCAACTCTTTATCAGAAGAGTTGGATTGCTGGATAAGGGCTACTTTTAGCATATCATTGATTACTAGGTAATTTAATAGTTTTATATTACACCAAATGGAAGCTGCATGGATACACAGTGAAGCGATCCATGTTGCTTTATCAACGTGGAGCACTCAATGCCAACTACCTCCCTGTCAGGAAATGCCTTTTGCAGACTCATTCTGGCAATTTCATCCTTGGCGGTGGAATAGAAAGGCATCAGAACTTTATTATTGATAATCAAAAAATTGGCATATGTTGCCGGCAATCTGGCGCCTGTTTCATCCCCCACATAATCAGCCATAGGAAGCTCTATCAGCTCATAGGGTTTTCCGTCAAGCGTTTTAAACGATCTAATCTCCTCCTCCATTTGCTTAAGTTGAAGGTAATGCTCATCCGAAGGATCGCTGCATTTGACATAAGCGATGCACTTCTCATGGCAAAATCGTGCCAAAGTATCTATGTGGCTATCGGTGTCATCTCCGGCCAGATAACCGGCTGACAACCAAAGAATTCGCTGAAGTTCAAATGTTTTAATCAGATAAAATTCTATCTCTTTTTTAGACATCTTCTCATTTCTGTTCTTTGAAAGCAGGCAAGCCTCAGTAGTGAGCATGGTTCCCAATCCATCTGTCTCAAAACTTCCTCCTTCTAAAACAATATTCATGCAATTAATGTATCTGACACTTTTGGAAAAAAGCCCGGCTTTAAACATCTGATCAGTTATTTGATTATCCAGCCAGGCAGGAAACTTCAATCCCCAACCATTAAACTGGAAATCATACAATTCAGGTGTACCATTGACCATCACGGTAACTGGCCCGTGATCCCTGGCCCATGTATCATTGGAATCGAGTTGAACCAAAATCAGATTTCCGGCCAAAGATTGATCGATCTTTAATGCAACGGCATCAGGATCGGAACAGATAACTATTAGCTTTTCTTCTTTTAGTATCTCATTGGATATTAATATAAAACAAGCTTCTACCTCATCAAGAAGATCAGCCCAATCGCTCTTTGCATGAGGCCAGGTCAGCATCACTCCACTTTGCGGATACCATTCAGGGGGTAAAAATTTTGACTTATTTGATATCATAGCAAGCAAAGGTAAGTAAAATGGACGAACAGCTAAATTCTCCTGTTAATCATAGTAAAAAAAGCCTATTTTGAGCTCCCAAATGCCTTTAAAATTCCGACTAAAAATTGGTTATAGTCAAAATGATTCCCTTCAAATCCCAGTCTGACAACAACCAGCTGCCTGGATGGTATGATAAATATTCGTTGCCCCCTATGGCCCTGGCAGGAAAACATATCTTCAGGAACATCCGGCAATTTCTTTGAGCGATTAAGCCAAAATTGAGCACCGTATTGGCCATTCGCAGCATCGGCAGGGGTCCGGGTGTATGTAACCCATCCTTTGGGAAGTATGGTATCCCCCTTCCACACTCCGTCCTGCAGATATAATTGACCAAATTTGGCCCAGTCCCTTGCACTCGCATAACCGTAAGAGGAACATACAAAATAATTGTGGGCATCTGTTTCAAGTACCATACTGTTCATACCCAATTTATTGAAAAGTTCTTTGTAGGGAAATTCAAAATATTCCGGATCGTTGTTCAGTGTATTCCTTATTATTCCAGACAAAATATTGGCGGTTCCTGAAGAATATTTCCATTCAGTATTGGGCTTTTTTTCAAACGGGGCAGTAATTGCTGATTGATAACAGTTTCGCTCTCTGTACAGCATCGTTGTTGCTTCCGACACATCAGCGTAATCTTCATTCCATTTCAAACCGCTGCTCATGTGCATTAAGTCATTCACTGTAATTTCCCTGCGTTTGTCTTTCAGCCACTCTTCAACCGGCGCAGAGGCAGATATTGATAATTCTCCCTGTTTTACCAGGATTCCGATCATGGCATTTACCATGCTTTTGTTCATCGACCAGCCCCATAGTTTTGTATCCGGCGTAATGGATTGTTCTTTCCAGTACCCTTCGGCAACCAGCTTCCCTTTGTAGGCAACTGCAACAGCAGCAGTTCGTTTCACTTTTGCGCCGGGTTTATCAAAAGCAACACCTACCGCATGTTTAAGTGATGTTGTATCGATCTCGGGAAAAATAGTATCGCTCATTCTGTCCCCATCGGGCCAGGGGCTTCTCCATGAGTGTGCAGTTAATGTTTTGGACTGCGAATAGGCCGGAGTTAATTCTGCAGGAGTGGATTCGTCCACCAGGCAACAGCCCAAACCTTCACGGTAGATTGCTTTTTGTTTTGAAAGGCCGAAAAGCGAAGTGGTTACACTTTTCTCGTTATAATTGATGATACTGCTTGTAAATTTAACGATGGAATAATCAAGATCATTTGCCTTGACCATTTCAGGCTCTCTTCCTGCTACAAAAATACCTGATGCCATACATTTTGCCGCATAGCCTGTTGCTATATACAATTTTGGATATTGTGAGGTCCCGATACCTAAAAGGGTGACGACAACCAGCAAAGGGATCCAAATTCTATTTTTCATCTCTTAATTGTTTATTTATCCAAAGCTACTTAAAAATTCAAGAAAATTGGTACTTATCATCGATTGAGAGTTGCAGTCTAAGAATGGTTTTCTTATATTTCGGATGCAATTGGGTTTTTTATACTTTTGGATTTTATATTGTAACCAAAATAACTTATGCTGCCAGCTTCCGGATACCGAATCATAGAGGTAAATGATCTGTTAAAAATCAAGGAGTTTAATGAATTCCCTTCCTGGTTATACCTGGATGATCCTAATTGGTGCCGTCCTTTGGATGCCAGCGTGGAAGAGATTTTTAACCATAAAGAGAATAAACGCCTTAAAAACGGAAATATCATTCGATGGATTGTTAAGGATCCCGGAAATCGCTGTCTCGGTAGAATAGCGGCATTCTACACTGAGGATTCATTCGTGCAATTTGATCAACCAACCGGTGGAATAGGTTTTTTTGACTCAATTGATAATCTGGAGGTTGCTTTTTTGTTGTTCGACACTGCCAAAGAATGGTTACAATCCAAAGGGATTGAGGCAATGGATGGGCCAACCAATCCTGGAATGAGAGATGCTTTTTGGGGATGCCTGGTTGACGGATTTTATGAACCTGTATTTAATATGCCTTACAATTTCCCCTACTACAAAAATCTTTATGAAGAATATGGGTTCAAAAACTACTTTAATCAATATACCTATCAGCGGACCTTTGAAGATACTTCGGATTTGCATCCGGTGGTCCTCAGGACAGCCAACCGAATTCTATCGAACCAGGATTACCAGTTTCGCTTAATTGAAAAAGGGAACAAACAATTTGCACTCGACTTTCAGGCGATCTACAACAAAGCCTGGAGCAAGTTTGCCGGGACAAAAGATTTAACCGATCAGGAAGCATTAACCTTGCTCAAATCAATGGAACCTATTATGGATGAAAGGTTGATCATTTTCGGCTATTTCAAAGGTGGGCCGATTGCATTTTTCATCATGATGCCGGATATCGGACAAATTACCAAAAAATTTAATGGTAAATTTAATTGGATCAACAAATTACGTTTTCTCTGGGACCTGAAAGCCCTACACCGCGTGGACAGGGTCATCGGACGAATTTTCGGCGTAATACCCGAATTTCAAAATAAAGGAGTGGAAGGCGCTTTGGTACTGTTTTTTCAACAGCAGGTTTTAAAACCATCTTTCAAATACAAGACCTTCGAACTGAACTGGATTGGCGATTTTAATCCGGTCATGATGAAAGTCGCTGAATTTATAGGGGGGAAGATCTACAAGACCCATGTAACCTACCGATTTCTGTTTGATAGGAAGGCAGAATTTAGCCGGGCCCCATTGGTCAACCAATCCGGGAATTAAATATTACCATTATTAAAGTTTTCGTGATGATTACAAATGTAATTTGAAGATTTTATACTTTTGTAACATCCTGTCAGTTTTGAAAAAAGCCATTCTGAATTTTCCAAAAAACCTCATTTAGAGACCTTTATGGATTAATCGTTGAGAATATAATAAACTGTGGTTATAAAATTGATAAGGCTAAAAAATCAAATCTCGCTGAGTTGGTTGAAAATTGAAACTTAATTCCTCCTGCCCATATAAATTGAAATGTAATAAAGCAAAGTAGCCAAAGATGACAATGCTGCAACAACATAAGTATATCCGGCCCATCTCAGCGCGTCTTCAGCTTTCTCATGCGTCTGTGTAGTTGTAATGCCACTGGTTTGCAGCCAGATTAAAGCCCGGTTACTGGCATTTATCTCAACTGGCAAAGTAATAAAGCTAAAAAGCGTTGTTACGGCAAAAAGGAAAATTCCAAATAACAGCAAGGAAGGAAACGAATTGACCATGAGGATTCCTGCCAGTAATACCCATTGCAAGTATCTTGAACTGAAACTGACAGCCGGTACCAACGCTGAACGCATTCCCAACCAGGCATAAGCCTGCGCATGCTGAACAGCATGTCCGGTCTCGTGGGCTGCTACTGCTGCAGCAGCCACATTGGTACCAAAATAGACATCCTCACTTAAATTAATTGTCTTATCAGCAGGATTGTAATGATCCGTCAATTTTCCTTCAATCGACTCAATTTTCACCCCGTATATCATGTTATCCCTCAGCATTTTTTCAACAACCTCTTTGCCTGACATTCCGTTGGCAGTAGGCAGTTGGGAATATTCTTCAAACCTTCTTTTTAACTGATGGCTAATCAACCAACTAAGCAATGCAAATCCAATAAAAATTATCCAGATCATAACTATCTATTTTTTAAATTTTACATGTAGAAACGGAACAAAAAGTGAACCAAAAATTTAGTATGCAAAAATGTCAGTAATCAAAGGGGCTTATCCATCTTGATATCCATATCTGAAACTCCTCCGGAAATAATGAATTTCATGGCATCAGTTGCAGAAATATTCAATGGCTTTATTCTGTTGGCCGGAACGATGTACAAAATACCTGAAATGTTGTAAGAAAGAGGAAAATAAACAGCCACTTTACCATCCAGTCCCAATTCGCCAATCTTTTCATTCGTCAGAAACCCCATTCGCCACAAATCGTTTTGTTCATCAACCAAAACAACTACCGGACGATGAAATTTCTTCTCTTTCCCTACAAAAGCTGAAAAGAGATCTTTCACGGAAGTGTAAATCAATCGAAGCAACGGCGTCTTTTCCAATATGCGATTGATTACAAACTTGATCGGTTTGGCAATGATTGTTCCCCCAATGATCCCAAGGAAAATCAGCAGCAAAAAAATAATCAGAATGCCCAATCCCGGAATTTTTAGCTTAAAGTATTCCTCCAGATAGGTACTTAGCAGACCATCCGTAAACTTAAACAGGAAAAAGACAATGTAGATCGTAGCCGCAATCGGGGCAATCAGCAACAATCCCTGTAAAAAATAGGTACCCAGACGTTTCATTGTAGTAATCTATTGATTTTACTGCAAATATAAGCAAAACCAAAGCTACTTATGAAACGAGCATGGGTTAAGCCCACAAAAGGCGATGAAAATACATTTGCGAGTTCCATACGGCTATTAAAGAACAAATTATATACGTATGAAAAGTCCGGTTACAACAAGACAATCTCACCATGCAAATAAATCTACTAATATCAATCAATCAGCCCTGCGCATCGAAATATCACTAATTTTAATCATGGTCAACAACATCTTAAAAGGCTTAAGTGCCTCTACTGCATGTGTTTTACCAGCTGGCAAAATGATACAATCACCTTTGCCCATCAAATATTTCGTATCTTCTATTGAAAAAGAACATTCTCCATCCAGAATCTGGACCAAAGCATCAAAAGGTGCAACATGCGGACTTAGTCCCTGCCCTGAGTCAAAAGCAAAAAGGGTAACTGTTCCTGTGGTTTTTTTGATTATCGTTTTGCTTACAACAGCATCCTTTGAATAGTCGATGTCTAAAGCAAGATTGAATAATTTGCCGGTTTCCATATTATGTATTTAAAATTTATAAGCAATTGTAATTAAAATATATAAATCGTTTTATTAAACCCATTGTTCATCTAAAATCTCTCCTTTTATGCTGACTGTGACTGCTTTTACGGGCACTTTCCTGACAGAACGTTGAACCGCCATTTGTACCAGTTGAAGCAATCCGCCGCAGCAGGGAACCTCCATGATAAGGACCGTAACCGTGTTTACTTTAGATCCATCAATAAGTTCCATTATTTTTTTCAGGTAAATCTCTTTCCCCTGGTCCAATTTGGGGCAAGCAATAACCAAAGACTTGTTTTTTAGCCAGTTGGAATGAAAATCACCTAACGAGAATGCTGAACAGTCAGCTGCAACCAAAAGATCCGTTCCCTGGAAATAGACCGCAGCGGGATTGATCAGATGGAGCTGGACCGGCCATTGTCTTAATTGTGGTTCGCCTGAAACAGTTTTGGCCTGTCCCATTGGTCTCAAAGAGGAAGGATCAAATACAACGGTCTGCGAACCCGGACAACCGCCACCACATCCTGATTCCTTCGCAGGCGCAACAGTTTGATGTACTGCATCTTTTACATCCTGTACATTGAAACTCAATTTAGCTTCCTGTTGAATCAAATAACCCATTCCCTGCTTCAAAAAGGTGGTTTCGTTGTGCTCCCTCAGGTGCCTCAAATGGGCAACTACCGTATTAAAGCCTTTCCCGACCATCACTTCCATGACTTTAACTTCATCGTAAGGTTCTGCTTCGCGTTGTTCGATGGTGATAGCCCCTTCCGGGCAGTGACCGATACAGGCGCCTAATCCGTCGCACATCAATTCGCTCACCAACCTCACTTTTCCGTCAATAACCTGCAAGGCACCTTCATGACAATTTGGCACGCAGTCGCCGCAACCGGTGCATTTATCTTCGTCAATCTTAATAATATCACGTTTCATAATAATTCAGTATTGTTAATTGAAACTTCTCCAGTTTAAACTTTATTAATGTTAATTTCGTTTCAAAAATAGATAGTAGCGGAGACATTAAATGTAACAATGGTTACATTTGCTAACAATTTAAACCAATGTACCGGATTTTATTGAATTCATCACTTTTCAGAGGGCTAACCGAAGAGGAGTTAAGTATGTTGTTTAAGAAGATAAACCATCAAATCAGGCACTTCCGAAGCGGCGAAATGTTAGCTCAGGCCGGCGAAGAAGTTGGCAAAGCTATTCTATTGATGGAGGGGCGGCTTCAGGGCGAAATGGTTGATTTTTCGGGTAACTCTTTAAAAATTGAAGAATTGGCACCGCCACAAATGGTGGCTGCTGCATTTTTATTTGGCCCGCAAAGCAGGTTCCCCGTTTTTTTGAGCGCTAAAACAGAGGGTAAAATAATGGTTATACCAAAAAAAGAGTTCACTTCAATGCTTTCGCTGGAACCCAGGGTGATGGTCAATTATATCAGCATCGTATCCGGGAAAGCCCAGTTTCTCTCCGGAAAGATCACTTTTTTATCCCTTAAAACCATCAAAGAGAAGATCGCTTATTACTTGTTACAACGAATGAAAAACGGTGGGGATAATACGGTGAAGATCGATCAGACCCAGACTAATCTGGCCGATTTTTTTGGGGTTGCAAGGCCTTCTTTGACCCGGACAATTCTTGAGCTGGAAAGTCAGGGCATTTTAACCTGGTCAAGGGAAAGTGTGTCGGTCCTTGATCCTGGTAAGTTAAAATTCATTCTCGGCAGGTAACCAGATGACAGCAAATCTTGAGAAGTTTGTTACAGCGATGAACAGATTGGGCGAAAAAAATGTCCCATTCGTGTTTATCATTGATTATGAGATGAATAATCCAATAATTTTACCCTTAGAAGAAGCTGCGAAGAGTGGCATCTATTTCTCAATAAAGGGGCAGCGCAATTTCACGGGGACAATTACAGAAGAACAACTGCTCCTTTTCACTAAAAATCCTATTGATTATTCTTCCTATCAAATAGCATTTGAAAAAGTTATCAGACAGATTCAATTAGGGAATACTTTTTTACTCAATCTGACTTTTCCAACAGAAATTAAAACCAACTGGGGCCTGCGAAGGATCTTTGAAAAGAGCAACGCCCCTTACCGGTTGTTGTACAAAGATCAGTTTGTCCTGTTTTCACCCGAAAGCTTTGTCAAGATAGCAAACGGATCCATCTCTTCCTACCCGATGAAAGGCACGATCGATGCTTCTGTTGCCAATGCAGCCGAAGTTCTGCTGTCGGATGAGAAAGAGAAAGCGGAACATGCCACCATTGTAGATTTAATCAGGAATGATCTTTCCATGGTCGCGCAAAAGGTGACCGTGAGAAGATACAGGTACCTGGAAGAAGTTGTCGCACATGATAAAACATTGTTGCAGGTGAGTTCTGAAATCACGGGTGTTTTACCAGAAGATCATCAATCAAATCTTGGAACCATCTTAACAAAATTGCTTCCGGCCGGATCGATCTGTGGTGCCCCTAAAACTTCTACTTTAAAGATAATCAAAGAGACAGAGGATTACCACCGGGGTTATTATACCGGCGTTTTCGGTATCTTTGATGGTGAGAACCTTGACTCGGCCGTGATGATCCGGTACATCGAACAATCTGAAGGCAAGTTCTTTTACAAAAGCGGCGGTGGCATCACCTACCACAGTGATCCGGAAAAAGAGTACCGCGAACTAATTGATAAAGTGTATGTTCCAACTTATTGAGACCATTTGTTACGAAAAGGGATTTTTACACCGGATCCCCTTGCACGAAGAGCGGATGAACCGATCGAGGCATCAGCTTTTGGGTTGTTTGGACTCCCTTTCATTGGCGCCACTGTTAAGCATCCCGGAGCCGTTAAAAGCACAAAAAGTAAAATGCAGGGTCACCTATGCGAAGAAGATTGAAAACATCGAATACGAGACTTATATTCAAAAAGAAATATTGAGTTTGAAATTAGTTACGGATGATTCTATCGATTATGCCTATAAGTCCAAAAATCGTGATCCACTGATCAGTCTATTGAATAAACGGGGCATGGCAGATGAGATTCTGATCATAAAAAACGGACAGATCACCGATACCAGTTTCTCCAATATTGTTTTTCTGAAAGAAGGCACCTGGTTTACGCCTAAATTTCCGCTCCTACCGGGAACCCGCAGGGCAGATTACCTGCAAAAGAGGGTGATTTTTCCACGTATTATTACAACGGACGATTTGTATTCCTACGAAGAAGCCAGATTGATCAATGCCATGCGTTCGCTCGAAGAAGCAGTGTCCATTCCCATAACAAGTATCTATTAATCAGCAAAAAGGCCGGAAAATTATCCGGCCTTTTTGCTAAATGTCTTTTGGGTATCAAAAAGCAATCCCAATGCTTATACCACTACGCA
>JAMDDG010000458.1 GCA_023488865.1 Bacteroidota bacterium
TTTATCTTTGCACCGCATTGAGAAAAGCGGATCAACGCCCGGGTGGCGGAATTGGTAGACGCGCTGGACTCAAAATCCAGTGATAGCAATATCGTGCGGGTTCGATTCCCGCCCCGGGTACTTAAAACCCCCTTAATCGATTGAAGATTAAGGGGGTTTTGTTTTTAATGGGAAAGATGGGGGAAAGATCGACGTTTTTAGGGAATTTCTATTTTTCATTATTTAATAGCTCTTCACAAACTTTTATTGCTCGATCGAGATCTTTAATAATGATTGCTTTACCGTGTTTTTTCTCGAGAGCAGTTTTAGAACTTCTCCAATTATCTATTTTTTCAATAGAAATATAACCCTTGTCTTCTGCTTTTTTTAATAATTCAAAAAAGCTTTTTCCCTTTTTTGTCCTGTGATTAAATCTAAGAATGGTCATTTTTTTCTCAATTTAGACATGATTTTTTCCCGGCTCACTTTTTTTGAAGTAGAAACCCTATTCATCAATAGGCCTAATTTGGTGTCCTCTAACTGTTCTATCTCGGACTTTAAGAACTTGGCGTATTGGCCATACATAAAACGGTAAAAAATAGTAATATCCTCTTTGTTTCGGGCACTCTCCAGGGCTTCAACATATTTTATTCTGTCTTGTTTAAATACGATGGATAAGGGCAGATTAAACCGGGCTTGAATGTAATTCATCAACAGCCGTGATGTTCTGCCGTTTCCGTCCCCAAATGGGTGTATGCTGACAAAATCAAAGTGTACTTTAAAAGCAAGGTTACATTTTTCCTCAAAGGTTTTTACTTTTTTGATTTCTTCGTTTGCTTGATCGCAAAGTTGTTTAACCATTGTAGGCACTTTCCTAAAATCCGGGAATGTTCTATTTCCTGCCCGGACCGTCCCAGTCCTAAAATCACCTTTTGCGGTGTAATAGGTTCCTGAAATGGTGTTGACTGTTTCCCCGGTGTTTGTTTTAACCAGGGCAGCTATTGACTGAATGAGAGAAGCGGAAAGCGGTTTTTTCTCCTTGGCTAAATTTAAAGTGAATTTAAGTGCTGTAAAATAATCCAATACCATGAAATGATCCTGAATAGGCTTAAGGGCTGCCGGTTTTCCATACTCCAACAAATTAACTGACTGCTTTTCGGTTAAGGTCGATCCCTCTATTGCCGTAGAATGGTGGGTAATGGCATAGTAGGTATATTTATCATGGTCTATCATCCCTTTGGATAATTTCAGATAAATATCAGCTAATTTATTGACCTCTTGAATTTTCATTTTACAAAGGTAAAAAAGTTTTTTTCAATGAGTGAACAAATTGAAAAAGAACGATGTGACTTTGTAGGGTAGAACCTTAACACGTCAAATGCCGGTGCCCTAACTTACAGTGGTCCCGGCGACTGTTATGCCCTATTAATTGACATTTTGAATTATTCCGGAGCCAGGTATTGCTGCCGGCCATGAGTTATTTATAAAAAAGCAAAAGCCCCGGCATGATCTGCCAGGGCTTTTGTTGTATTACCATAAAAAGAAAATTATTCAAGAATTTAGTTATTCCTCAATGGGGGTATTTTGTCCCTTGATAAATTCCCTAATTATCCGAGGAGTAACAAGTGATTCGTTTACATGCTCGCTTCTTTCTGGTATAAACAGGAGGAATAAGAAAGAATTAAACAAACATGATGGAATGTTAGACTTAACCACCTTTTCCCTTTCGTCATCTGTCATATCTTCGCTAATGGATTCAAACCGTCTCCACATTTGATAAATTTCCGGATTGTACATATCTCTGGAGTCCATCCATGTTTTATTTTCAGGGGCAAATGAATCAATAACTTTGTTTTGCCTTTCAGCAAAATCACTAAAACTTAAAACCGTTTCCCTGAGTGCGAAAAGCTCTGCATCCGTTAGGGTCAAAAGAAGCTGATTCGCCTGGAGTTGTTTTTCAACTTCAACTTCTACGGTTTTAACGACTTCAACTGGTTTTTCAACCTCGACAATCTTTTCGATTGGTTTTTTTGCGGGCGGGTTTTCGTACCTATCCAAGAGCGTTGCCATAAATTCGCCTTTGGAATTTGCCCCAGATTCTTCAAATAAATAATCAAATTGCTCTTTTGTACCCTGAGCCATTCTAAGACTGATGTTTGTTTGTGTTTGTGGTGTCATAATTAACTGAATTATAAATGATTAATAATTGTGTTTTTTTGTTCTATCATTTGCCTGGTAATAGGTGAGGAGGGTTTTAGATTTTTCATTATTCCTGTCACTCCGATCATCACCCGGTCAAAGCCGGATATTTCATTACTGCGGTTTTCTCCCGGCTTCAAGGTTTTCATTGATTCGGCTTTTTTGCAAATAATCCAGATTACCGAAATAATCAGAATTGCAGTAATGATGTTTTTTAGTAGACTAAATACGTTTACCATTTTTAAAAGGTTTTTTTGTAAAATGTCAATGTTTCCGCCATGTATACACCACGTTTACGATTGTATACACGATGTTTATGCTATGTTTACAGTTTGTATACAAAAAATTACATGATGTTTACCCATGTTTTCAAAATGTTTGCACCATGTTTATGGTTGTTATCAAAATAATTACATGATGTATACAAATGATTACCCCTTGTTGTCGGAGAACTTGCATGATATGAACGTTGTTTAAACCAAACATACACCACAAAAAAGACGGGGTTGACCTTTTCCGTCCAATCCCGTCTTATTCCGGACGATAACGACCAATCCTGTCTTTTTAGGGCGATTCATTCCGTTCCATACCTAAACTCTTGTAATACTCCCGGATCATTTTATTTATTTCAACTGGATCTTCAAATCCGTATTCAGCCAAAAGAAACCTAAAAGCCTTCGGGGTTAAGATTACGCAGTATTTACTATACGATGGATCAATTGTGAATAATTCCGGTTCTACGGTTCTCATCCACTCTTTGAATTTCGTTGGCTTCATTTTCAAAAGATTCCGCAAAAGGTCTTTTGAATAGCTTTCCCTAAAATCTATATTGTTCATGCCTGTACTATTTAAATTTTTCCAAGGGTGTGGTATCAAATGGAAGGATCATAAAGACAAATGCGATAAATCCAGACATCAGCGACCAAATTAAAATGCTGATACTTTCGGCAATTGTGGTTGAATGAAAGTCAGCTAAACAGCGAGATATTCCAACAATACACATTGTTAAAAAAACAAATGCAGGTAAAAAGGATAATATCCTTATTCTATGTAGCCTAAAAAATAAGGTTGTGATCATGGCAACACAATTGATACAAAAACTTATTAGTAAAGCCATTGCGTGCCCTTCTGTGAAAAAGAAAACAATGAAACCCACTAGAATAGAAATCAACATGGCTCCAAAGAAAAAAAATACCAGTGCGCTATTATCAGTGTCTTTATTATTTGGAAGAATTGTTCCACCCATAGCGAATGCACCTAAAAAGAAGGCTATTAGCAAGTAAGTAAAAGGAGTACTCCAGGTTAGCTCTGTTAATGTACCGTCACTTTCTAACATCTGAACTCCTAACAACATTAAAATTTCCATGGCGTAATTATTTGCAGGTTATTACTTCCTCTATCATATCGGCCAGCTGGGAGACCATGCTTAAGTTATTGCATATCTCTGCGGGGATCCCTTCCTGGCAAGATGATTGAACGGCATAATTGAAAACCAATCTTAAATGTTTGTGCAGGTTTCCGGTATACTTTAGAAAATCTAAAAGCTCTTTTTGTTTTGGGGTGATGTCTGTAATGTTTTCCATAACTTTGAATGATTTATTGATTAATAAATGGGCCCGGAAGGTGTTCGCGTACCCGAAGGGGTTTTTTGTTTGAAATTGTGTTGTTCAGGATTATTTGGTGTTCGCTTCGCTCACTTTTTTGTTTTGCGCTCGCTCCGCTCACGGTGGTTTGGCCGGATTGGTGACCTGAGGTGATATTTTCTTTTTAAGTAGAAAGTCATTGAACGTTTTGTACTCCGGGTAAATCTGGCCGGAACAATTGACTGCCTGGGGGTATTTTCGCTGGATCTTGTTGGTTAATTCCAATCCTACCTGGTCATTGTCAAGATATAGGTTAATGAGTTCGTATTCGGGGAGAATTTTATAAAGTTTGTGAAGTGGTGAATGTTCGTTTAGTATTATTGAAGTAAATGGGGTTTCTTTTATCTTGTAAATTGTCAGAAATGACAAGAAATCATAGATATCCTCAAAAATGTTCAGTCCACTTTTGTTCCCTGGGAATGTGGTCATTCCGTACGGCTTTTTTTGTTCGGTTTGGCTCCAGTCTTTACCTCCATAACTCATATCGTAACCACCTGAATCGTTTTTAACCGTAATCCCATAATGTCTTTTTACCTCCATTGGTTGGGTATATGGATGTTTCCAGATTGCCTCTTTAACGTAAAGGGCTGCAATTTGTGAAGGTATGCCCCGCATTTCAATATAGTCTATCAATGTTTTATTCTGCAGCGCGTTAATCTTTGTAATCTCAAAATAGCGACTGATATTGTGTCGGTGGAAACAATCAAAATCATTCTTTTTCATTGTATTACACTTTTTTGTTATTTAAAAAATCATTGAAATCTTCGTATCCTGGATAAATTAAAGTTGATTGGTTGGCCGCTTGGGGGTATCCCTCTATAATATGATTGGTCGCTTCAATCCCGGCGGTACTGTTGTCTAAAAACAGGTTTATTTTGTCGAATTTTAAGGGTGTAGATAATAAATTTTTCAAATTTGCCAGGCTATTTAAAACAATCGTTGTTCCTTTTAAGTGATCTGTATTTAACCAGGAAAGGCAGGAGAGAAAATTAAAAAAGCCTTCGAAAACATTTAATGCTTTTGTACTCCCCGGGACTGTGGTTATTCCCTGAGGGCTGCTCGATCCTTTCCAGATTTGATTTCTTAAAGCGTATCCGCCTAAGTCGTTTTTAAATGCAAGGGCAAAAAAGGACAATATTTTCCCGGTTTGTTTATTTGTCTCCGGTTCTCCGGTTTCTTTATTTTTCAGGATCCAATATGCTTCTTTTAAAAACTTGGTTCCTTTTGTTAATGTTATTCCCCTGGAATGAAGATAAAGTATAAGTGTCTTATTTTGTAGCGGTTGAATTTTCCTGATTTCGATCCGCTCAGAAAGTTCTTTTTGCTCTCGAGAAAAAAAAGATTGCGGGATTTGGGGTGTAGCCCTGGTCCCTGAAATTATTTCCAGGGCTTTTGATACCGGGCAATTGTACATTTTTTGGACCAGGTCTACCAGTGTACCGCCCTCGTGGGTTCCGTAATCGATCCAGACGTTTTTTCTTTCACTTACGTTAAAACTCGGTTTTTCGTCTTTTCTCAGCGGTGAGCAATAAAAAAAGCTCGAGCCGGAAGCTTTGACCGGGTTTATTCCTCTCTCCTGGAGAAAAGAAACAATGCTAATTTGATTCGCTTGATTACAGTTCATAACGATATTTTTTTCTCGAAAGCAAAAAACCTTTCTATTTCACCTGTTATTTGATAGTATCTATTTAACATTTCACAATTATTTTCATTTTTAAAAATTTTGCGTGGCGGTGTATGGTAAAAAATGTGTATACCTTGTATACTATGTAAACCGTAATCGTTAAATAATTTAATATCAATGTTCTAAAATTTATTTTTCCTAATATTTGGTGTAATCTTGGATTACAAGGTATACATGACAAGTTTTTCATATATTAGGATGATGTATACTATGTAATCCGACTGTATACCTATAAGCAACTAAATATCAATTTTATAATAGCAAATGTTTACAAGGTATACATGGTTTACACTGAAAAGTCTATGTCACCTATTTTAAAACCACATTCAGTTTTTGTTAACATAAATTGATAACAGGATCCAAAAACCTTGTCTGTATATGCCTGACCTCTTCCTTTTATATTTGAGTGAATAAATGTTTTGTTTGATGTGCTGGTTAAAAGCATCCTTAAAGATGAAAGCCCAATTAGGTTAATATTGTTTTCCTTGCAATATTTTGTGTAGAACGGATAAATAGGTTGAAATTTGATTTGTAATGTGTATCCAGAAGAATCAATTTTTACTCGGTAATGTGAGGTCCTGGCCGTTCCTGGAGTGCTTTCATCATATTTGATAATCAACCCTTTTTTTACTTGAAAATTTATAGCCATCCAAAAAATATTGATTGGACTACTTTCAGAAAGGATTTCACTTTGTTGGTCGGTTGTCTTACGGAGCGTTTTAAGGGTTTCGTCTGGGTTGAAAGGGAACGAGAGTTTTTCTTTTAGTGTTTCATGGGCTGTATAAATCAGGGAAATATGATTTATCGATCTTTCTGGAAGGCTGGTATACTCCTCTTTTATTTTCGTTGTTGTTTCACTAAAAATCCCTTTGAATGTTTTTGAAAATTCAGCCCTATTACATAGAATTTCAGTCAATACGCCACTAAGCCCTTTATAGCTAAGTTTTTTCAGCTCATTAAAGGCGGTTTTCTCTTCTGTAGTAAATGATTGATTTTCAAAATTCAGCAGAATCATCCGGGAAAGGATGGCGGATTTTGAAGTAGGCAGGTGGTTTCCGTCAAAGATCATTGCTGATTTAATCGGAAAGCTTTTTGTTTTGTTATCGTTTGATTTTACCCCGGTGGTCCGTCCGGCTCCGTCGTAGGCGGTCAAAATAAAATCTTCAGCCTTTTCGTCTGTCTCGTTTGTGTATTCTTTGAAATAGAATATTTCATTCGATCTGGAAGATACCAGGCGGTTTAGTGCTATCGTTGTGGCATTGTTTAGCGGCGTTCCGATAGTGTCCCGGCCAAAAATAGAAAGCAACCTTTCGGTAAATGAAGTTTTACCAGTTCCGAAGTCACCAAAGAGAAATAGAAAAGGGAAAAATCCAACTTGTTCAAAAACGATATCCCGGAAAGTGGCAAGAATTAAGAAAAGGATTCCGATTAAACCATTTTCCCCGAAGGCTTCATAATAGAGCTTTGACCAGGTTTTAAAATCTGTTGTTCCTGGTAAGTATTTGTATAATCTTTCGGTTTTGAAATCCTCGTCATGAAGGTTTGACAAGGCAAAAGCAGGTAAATAATAACTTTTATTCTGATCCTTTATGATGCCGGATTCATCAATTTGAACGATTTTATTTTGATCGTTAAAAATTGCATCTGCAAAAGCGAAAATTTGATGAATAGGAATCCAGCCTAATTCAGAAATAATGAAAGCCTCTTTTTCTTCATTCATCATTTGAGCGAAAACCTTTTTTAGTTGGGTTGCGTTCCCGTAAAAGGTACAACGTTTCGATTTTAGGACTGTCTCAAAGCTGTCGGGCTTCATTTCAGCTGTAAAAATTTCAACGGTGTGGTTTTCTCCGGTTGATCGCTGTAGGGAAATGATTCTTCTGGTGTTGTTGGTTCCATTAAGCAAATGGAAAAGACTTTTCATTACGAAATTGGATATGTCACTATCGTAATATTCATTATTCCTGGTAAACGTCCTTGAAAAATATTTTCCATCCTTGACAAAAAAACCATAATCAGAAACATCCTTTTCGGGGTTTTCGCTGTCTGGGATCTTCATTTTGATTCCGTCCATAGTGCGGATTATGAATTTTGTTGCATTAACTCAATCAGTTCTTTTCTTAGATAAAATTTTTTCCTTCCCTGGCCGTGCTCTTTCAAAGTGCCTTTCTTTGTCCAGAGGTGCATGGTTGGATAGGAGACATCTAAAAATTTAGCGGCTTCATACCTGTTCATTCTTTCTGATTGTTCAACGGGGTTTGTTTTGGCCTCGGCTTCGGCTTCTTTAGCGAACTCCTTGAAGGCCTCTTTGAGTTCTTGCTTTTCAATAACGTAAAATTCGGGTTTCATTGACATGTGAATTAAAGAGTATATAAAAATCCTAAATAGATTACACAAATATACCATTTAATTCACAAAAACAAATAATTAAAGATTTAATTATTTAAATTTTTTTGATTAATTTTGAAATATGGATGAGCTGTTAAAAAGAATTGCAGAAATAAGAAAGTCTAAAGGGCTGACACAGACACAGGTTAGTGAAAAAATTGGCGTTAAAGGTGTTGCAAGGAATAGTTATAACAAAATTGAAACAGGTAAAACAGAGTTAACCGTTAACCATTTAATAAAAATTGCAGGGGCCTTGGGTGTTAGCGTGGTTTCATTGATTGATCCAGACGCTCAGCCAAAGGATTATTTTCAGGAATTGAACGCAAAAATTGAAGCACTGGAAAAAACAATTAGGGAAAAGGACGAATATATTCTGATTCAGAAACATAACGTCAACAATATTAAGACTTATATTGTTGTTTTCTTAAGCATGGCACAGAATCGGGCTTTGAACATAATAGCGGAAAAATTCGAAAAGTTAACCCAAAAAGAAGAAATGATGTTTGCGATTAATTATACAAATAAGTACTATTTGGAATTTTTAAAAGCTCATGACATTATTGGTCAAAAAGACATTGATTTATATATTGAAAACCAGAGAGAATACTTTCATATCGATTTAGAAAAACTGATGTCCGATAAAACCACCGATACAACTCCCCTAAGCCTCTAATAAGACATTCCTTATTCCGGGAATGATGATATCCCCCCTGGTACCGCAAACAGTATTTTGAAACAGGCCGGGTTAAAATAGGTCCGGCACAATTAAAATTGCGATGGGAAAAGTAGTAGTAACAGTAGAAGTGACAGACAAGAATTATGCAGCATTCATTGAGAGCTTACCAGGGTGCATAAGTACCGGCAAGACATTTCGTGAATTAAAATCAAATATGGCGGAGGCCGTTGCCGGTCATCTGGAGGTCTCACGCGAATTTGGAGATGAAATACCGGAACCATTCAGCGGAGAATATGATTTGTCATTCCTTTTTTGTTGCTAAAAGAAAGTCGCTCAAATAATATTTTCATAACTTTGTAAAAATTCAATACCATGGCCACAATTACATTGAAATACAACCCAAAAAACCACAAGGCACAAAAGGCGCTTGAATTTATGTTGTCGCTTGGTGTTTTCGAAACCTCCGCAACCATTCCAGCCTTAGATAAGTCATTAAAAGAAGCCAAAGAAGGTAAGGTGAAAACATACAACAGCGTGGACGACTTTTTTAAGAAATTGCGGTGAAAATGTATCAAATTCAAACTACCAACCGGTTCGAGAAAGATGCAGCGCTCTGCAAAAAGAGAGGGCTAAACATGGCCCTTCTCAAAAATGTGATGTCATTACTTGCCCAATCCGGTAACCTTCCAGATAAATACAAACCCCATAAGCTTTCCGGGAAATATTCAGGATGCTGGGAATGTCACATTAAACCCGACTGGCTATTGGTTTGGCAGCAAAACGACACGGTTTTGACCCTCCTGTTTTTATACACCGGTACCCATTCCGACCTGTTCAAATAATTCCCTCCCCCCGGAACACATTTCACAAATATTTCCTTAAAATAGAGGATCCCAAAAGGCTTCCGGGTCCTGTCACCTATTTTTGTGCCTTATTTTAACTGTTCCAGTATATCGACCTGATCAAAGCGCCTAAATCCAGAATGGCGCAAAAAATAGATAAATGCGAGGTGATTAATTTTCCAAACATCAGATTTACCAATTCTTTCGCTCCGCCAAAAAATGAAAATTTCGCTGCAGTTTGAACCCTATATGAATTGTGTGCGCAACCTCTCTAAATCGGTTAATTGCAATTTTTTATTAAATAAATACAAATATTTGCTATTCTTTGTTGCAAATGGCAATTACTATACTATTTTTGCACTCAATAATACCAGCCACGCTTCTCGTAAGATCAGCGCACCCGGGCTGGTTTTCGATTTTTATACAGTTTGTAAAGCTTGGTAGTATATGAGATACAATAAGTTACCACTCACTATTCCCGATCAAGTTCTTAAACTTAAATCCAGAGGTCTCAGATTTGAGAATGAATCAAAAGCGGAAAATTACCTTTCAAATATCAGCTATTATCGCTTAAGAGCGTATTCCTACCCATTTCAAGACAATACATCAGATGACCACCATTTCACGAGAGATGTATCGTTTGAGCAATTAATCGAACTGTATGTTTTCGATCGGAAATTGCGCTTGCTGATTTTCGACGGTATAGAGAAAATTGAGATTGCTTTTAGATCTCAGGTCATTAATCATCTTGCTTTAAATCACGGAAGCCATTGGCAGTTGAAGCCGGAACTTTATAGGGATCCAATGAGATTTGCCAATCACCTGGACAGTTTACAAAAGGAAATTGACAGGAGTAATGAGGCATTTATTGGACATTACAAGAAAAAGTATACCAACCCATCTGAGCCTCCCTGCTGGATGAGTTTGGAGGTAAGCAGCTTGGGTCTATTATCAAAGATATTTCAAAACTTAAAAAAAGGACCGGCAAAAAATGCAATAACTGATCATTTCGGATTAACAGATGTTTCAGTCATTGAAAATTGGATGATGTGTTTTAGTACCTTGAGGAATATTTGTGCCCATCACGGTCGAATCTGGAATAGGAGGTTAATTTCAATCAAACTGCCAACTCATCCTTTAAATCCCTTTCTGACAAATACCCGCATTTATACAAACAAGCTTTATGCTACATTGTCTTGTATGGAATATGTTTTAAAAATTATCAGTCCGTCCAATACGCTAAGTTGCAGGATTATTGACTTAATGAAAACGTGCCCCATGGCTCAAGAAAGTGAAATGGGGTTCCCTCCAGATTGGAAAGAGGAAGAGATTTGGAAGTAAAATGAACCGAAAGGGTGCAGTTCCATTTCCTATATCCCTTCAAAAGCTTTCATCAATTTTTCCTTTTTAGCATCGGTTGAGATTTGCAGGTACCTTTTCAAGGTCTTTTCTCGGGTGATCCCGGTAATGGATTTGATCATCTCAATATCCAATCCCCGATCATAAGCCAAACAGATAAAGGTTTTCCGGGCTGTATGGGTCCCGATTAGCTCATGTTTGGGCTTAAACTCCGTTATGGTGATATTCTTTTCAAAGGACTTGGACTCCGTTAGCGTGTCAATTTTTGCCTCTTTGCAGCAATCCTTGATATAATCATTGAGCTTTTGATTGGAGAATTTTGGCAAAAGCTTGTGAGGATCCGGATAACGTTCAATGATGGTTTGCACGCCCGGGAATAGAGGAATAACAACCTCCCTGTTTGTTTTCTGGGTAGTAGTTTTGATCATTCCATTGATGATGTTGTCTTTTGTGAGTCTCTCAATGTCACAATACCTTAAGCTGGTAAAACAGCCAAAGCAATAAAAATCCCTGGCCTTTTGCAGTTTCTTATTTTCAAAAGGATGATTCAGTAGCAGCTGCAGTTCCTGAAAGGTCAAATGTACAATGCTGCCTTCTTTTTCCGGGGCTGAGAAATCTTTATAGGTTGTATTGCTGTGGTACTTTCGTTTCAGGCTCCAGGTCATAAATGCCTTGAACTTGTCGGTAATGGCAGAAAGATAATTGTACCCGTGTTCATTCGTAACAAGTACATCTTCTTTCAGTTCGTCAAAGAATACCAGGTCAATACTATCAAAGGTCATTTTATAACCGGTCTCTGATTCGAAGGTCTTGAGATAGTTTTTGATCGTCTTCCGGTTCCTGATGGTGTTAGGCGCTTTCTCCAGTTCCCCGGTCTTTAAAAACTCCTCGTAGGCCTCCCACAGATCCTTTTTAACCGGGTTAAAAACTAATTTCTGGCCACTGAAATACTTTTGAACTACTTCCTGGGTAATCTGAATTTTGTGCAGGGTACAATCCCGGAAGTACTTTTTTGCATCGCTTTGGTAGGTGTCTAAAAATGAATTTGTGTCTTCATAATCATTGTCCTCTTCGTTGGGCCGGGGAGGGCTAACCCTTTGCTGCTTTTTGTTCCAGTACCGGGGCTTAACTTTCCCTACCGTTTTCCAATTGTTTTTGCTGTCGGTGGCAATATTGGCTTTGATGGGCGCAAAACCTTTTGAATCGACCTTGTTTTTGTCAATGTAATACTTTAGATTTGGCATAGAACCCGGTTTAATGGTTGTAAAGTTACAAAACATCCCGGCCAAAGGGAAAGAAAAGGGGAAAGAAATTTGTAAACAATAGTAATTAC
>JAMDDG010000056.1 GCA_023488865.1 Bacteroidota bacterium
CTTCTCCGATTTTGTCCAGCGACTCATGGCCAAGAGCCAGACAAATTCTTGACTCAGAGCCAAATGCATTAACAAGAAGGGGGAAGGCTGTTCCGTTGTTTTCAAACAACAAAGCCTTCCCCCCTCCGGGACTTTTGGAAACACGGTCAACGATTTCTGTTATTTCAAGTACGGTATCAACCTTTTGGCTGATTCGGATTAGTTCGTTTTCACGCTCCAGAACTTCTACAAAATCGTTTAACCCTTTGTATGGCATTTATTTATCATTGGTATCATTGGTGACATAAAAAGCTACACAGAGAAGCACTGAGTCACACGGAGACAAAGAAACGTTAATGATGTTTATTGAGTTTGAATTGTTCAAAGACCGTAACCCTTCGAACTTTTTAAGCAATTTAAACCCTTCGAACAATTAGAAATTGTTCTCTGTGGACCTCTGTGTTTCTTTTTGTTACCCTATGTAATATTATAGTTTTAAATTCCCGCCTTTTGTTTGAAAAACTCCAAAGTTTCGGATGATGGCCTTTCCAAAGGTAAATTGTACATTCTGTCCCATATAAGTTGAGCTAAAACTCCCAGGGAGCGGCTTACGCCAAACATGACAGTATAGAAGAAGTGTTCCGTAATTCCGTAGTGATGAAGCAAAGAGCCGGAGAATGCATCGACATTTGGCCATGGATTTTTAATCTTGCCAATTGATTGCAAAATCGGTGGTACTATGTCATACAGATGATTAACAGTATCAATTAAACTATCATTTTCAACATATTTTTTGGCAAATATCTGCTGTGCTGTAAAACGTGGATCAGTCACCCTTAAAACTGCATGACCATAACCTGGAACAACCTGACCGGATGAGATAGTTTTGCGAACATAAGCTTCGATCTTACTCCGTTCTTCTTCTTTGCTCGAACTAACACCTATCTCTTCCTGCATTTCAAAAATCCAGTTGATTACCTCCTGGTTGGCATATCCGTGCAAAGGACCCGCCAGTCCAAGCATTCCTGCAGCATAAGCATAATAAGGGTTACTCAGCGCAGAGCCAACAAGATGGGTTGCATGAGCGGAAACATTGCCACCTTCATGATCGGCATGGATCATCATATACATCCTGAAAAGACGATATATATCATCCTGGTCATAACCCATCATGTGGGCAAAATTGGCGGCCCAGTCAAGGTTTGGATCCGGCGGGATAAACTTTCCGTCTTTGAAATTTCGACGATAGATGTAAGCAGCAACGACCGGCAGGCGTGCAATCAAATCCATCACATCTTCAAATGTCGTATCCCAGTAATCATTTTTATGCAGGCCCTGACGGTGTGCTTTCTGAAATTTAGACTCAGTCGCCATAGCCAATATTGCAGTACTAAACTGTGTCATCGGCTTACTGGAGAGCGGCATAGCATCCATGATTTCAATAACGTGCTCGGGCAATTCACTTCTTTTTACCCATTCTTTGCTCAAATTGTCAACCTCCTCTTTGGTAGGTATCTCATTGAGTAAAAAAAGATAGAAAAGCCCTTCTGAAAGAGGTTCACCTTCAGGCCTGACCTTAGGTAATTTAGCTTGTATCTCAGGTATGGTTAATCCCCGGTAGGTAATCCCGGTATTGGGGTTAAGTTTTGAAGTTACGGTAAGCAACCCGGTAATTCCCTTCATCCCTGTAAGGACCTGATCAATATTGACTGATTCAAGCACCGTGCTCCCAAATTCGCTGACCAAACGCTTTACGATGAGGCGCTCTTCTTCACCTTTCTTCAAAAGCTTCTGTTTAATGTATTCCATAAAGAGTTTATTATGTTAGTTAACTAATTTTTTGAATTCACAAATCTCCCCGTTTCAAAGAAAATTTCTTCAAGAACTTCCTAATTAAGTTCATTGTTTCTTTCTAATTACTTAGCAGGTGAAAATTACATAAAAAATGTATCAATTTATATATTTATCTAACAAATAAGGTAAATATTTTAAAAAAATAAGTTGTCTGATCTGTAAGCGAAAAGGGAAAAAAACAAAAGCCATCCGGACAGGATGGCTTTTAGATATTGTAAGAAAAAAATTGCTCAGGAAGCAACTTCTTCGGAAGATGCCTCAACTACTTTTTCTTCTTTTACGGGTGCTTCACTTTTTTTAGTTTTGCGCACACGTCGTTTTTTAGTTGTATCCGTCTTAGGTGTAGACAACATATTTTCGTTGTAATCGACCAGTTCGATCATACACATTTCGGCATTATCACCTAAACGTGTACCTGTTTTAAGAATTCTGGTATATCCACCCGGCCTGTCCCCAATTTTAACAATAATATCACGGAACAGTTCTGTCACAACCTGTTTGCTTCTTAAATCACTAAAGACCTCGCGTCTGTTATGGGTAGTATCATCTTTGGCTCGTGTAATCAAAGGTTCAACAAAAACACGTAACTCTTTTGCTTTTGCAAGCGTAGTTGTGATGCGTTTGTGAAGCAAAAGGGAATTTGCCATATTGGAAAGCATTGCTTTCCGGTGTGAGCTGGTCCTACCTAAATGATTAAAACCTTTTCTATGTCTCATATCAATTATTCCTTGTCTAATTTATACTTACTGATATCCATCCCGAAACTTAAATTGAGATTGACCAATAAATCATCCAATTCAGTTAGGGATTTCTTGCCAAAGTTTCGGAATTTCAGCAGGTCGTTCCGGTTGTAGGTAACCAATTCCCCCAATGTTTCAACATCAGCCGCCTTTAAGCAATTGAGTGCGCGGACAGAGAGATCAAGATCGACCAGTTTATTTTTCAGTAATTGGCGCATGTGCAGAATTTCCTCATCAAATTCTTCATTGGCAAATTTCTCATCAGAGTCGAGTGTTATTTTCTCATCAGAGAATAGCATGAAATGGTAAATCAGAATTTTAGCTGCTTCCTTCAGGGCATCTTTCGGGTGAATTGAACCATCTGTATGGATGTCAATGAGCAACTTCTCATAGTCAGTTTTTTGTTCCACACGGTAGTTTTCGACCGAATATTTCACATTTTTGATTGGGGTGAAAATCGAGTCAATGGGAATGACGCCGAATTCTTCCTCAACAGGCTTGTTTTCAACCCCTGGAACATAACCGCGTCCCTTCTCGATAGTCATCTCGATCTGAAGTTTCACATCTGTTTCCATGTTGCAGATCAGCAAATCGGTATTCAAAACACGAAATCCGGTAATAAAGTTATTGATATCGCCCGCTTTGAATTTGTTCTGCCCGAAAATAGTGACTGTGACCTTTTCACTGTCAAAATCATCTACGACTTTTTTGAAACGGATCTGTTTCAAATTGAGGATCATCTCTGTGACGTCTTCAATCACACCTGGAATTGTTGAGAATTCATGCTCAACACCTTCGATTTTTATCGTAGTGATTGCATACCCTTCCAAAGATGACAACAAAATTCTGCGTAACGCGTTCCCGATGGTAATACCGTAACCGGGCTCCAACGGACGAAATTCGAATTTGCCGATTTTGTCGTCCGACTCAATCATGATCACCTTATCCGGCTTCTGGAAAGCTAAAATTGCCATAAACCTTTTATTAATTATTTCGAATACAATTCGACGATTAACTGTTCTTTGATGTTTTCAGGAATCTCTTCTCTCTCGGGTACATTCAAAAATTTGCCTGACTTCGCTTCGCCATTCCATTCTAACCAGGAAAAACTGCTGTGACGACGGGAAGAAAGTGAATCATTGATAGCGACCAAAGATTTAGATTTTTCGCGAACGGCAACTACTTCACCCGGACGAACAGTATAGGAGGGGATATTGACCACTTCACCATTGACGGTAATGTGTTTGTGAGAAACCAACTGGCGGGCAGCAGCCCGGCTCGGAGCAATTCCAAGGCGGAAAACCACGTTATCCAGACGGCTCTCAAGAAGCTGTAAAAGGACTGTACCTGTTATACCTTTATGTGAGTGCGCTTTTTCGAACAAATTACGAAACTGACGCTCTAAAACACCGTACATGTATTTCGCTTTCTGTTTCTCTTTCAATTGCGTACCGTATTCTGATACTTTTTTACGGCGTTTGCTGTTGCCGTGCATTCCCGGAGGAAAATTTTTGTGTTCAAAAGCTTTATCGGGGCCATAAATTGGCTCACCAAATTTTCTAGCTATCTTTGATTTAGGACCTATGTATCTTGCCATGTTTTTTAATTTAATTGACTAATAATTAGACACGACGACGCTTTGGAGGACGACAACCGTTATGAGGCATTGGGGTAACATCGACAATCTCAGTTACCTGGATACCAACATTAGCGATAGCACGAATAGCAGATTCGCGGCCGTTCCCCGGTCCTTTCACATAAACTTTCACCTTGCGCAAGCCAAGATCGAAAGCTGTTTTTGCACACTCTTCTGAAGCTGTTTGGGCAGCGTAAGGAGTATTTTTCTTTGAGCCACGGAAGCCTTTTTTCCCGGCTGATGACCAGGAGATCACCTCTCCGTTGTTGTTGGTCATCGAAATGATAATATTATTAAAAGAAGATGAAACGTGAGCCTGTCCGACAGCCTCTACATTAACAACCCTTTTCTTAGATATTCCAGTCTTTTTTGCCATCTCTACTTATTCTTATTTAGTAGCTTTCTTCTTGTTTGCAACTGTCTTCTTTTTACCTTTACGGGTACGGGCATTGTTTTTGGTACTTTGTCCGCGAACCGGGAGGCCTAAGCGATGACGTATTCCGCGATAACAACCAATGTCCATCAATCGCTTGATGCTCATTTGGTTTTCAGAACGAAGTTCGCCTTCTACCTTGAAACCATCGGTAATTACCTTACGAATTGAGCTAAATTGATCATCATTCCATTCACTTACTTTGATGTCTTTGTTCACACCCGCTTTTTCGAGAATTTCGTTTGAGCGGCTACGGCCAATTCCAAAAATGTAAGTCAAGGCGATTTCACCTCTTTTGTTATTTGGTATGTCTACACCAACTATTCGAGCCATAATCTTATATTGATTAAAAAATCGTTATAAATTTAACATTTTTAACCCTGACGTTGCTTGAACTTCGGGTTTTTTTTGTTTATCACGTAGAGACGTCCCTTACGGCTTACAATTTTGCATTCCGCACTACGTTTCTTAATGGATGCCCTTACTTTCATACTGTAATTATTAGTTTTTAATTGTAGTATGGAACTCTCCCGATAAATCGGGGTTCGTTTCATTTTTCTACTTATTAATTTTTGTATCTGAAAGAGATTCTTCCTTTACTAAGGTCATAAGGCGACATTTCAACCTTCACTTTGTCACCAGGAAGAATTTTAATATAGTGCATGCGCATTTTGCCCGAAATATGGGCCGTTATCACATGACCGTTTTGCAATTCAACCCGGAACATTGCATTGGACAATGCTTCAATAATTGTTCCGTCTTGTTCAATGAATGATTGTTTTGACATAGAAACTAATACTTCTGCATTAAGTTGAAAATTCAAACTAATCCCTTAAACTGCTCCTGAGAGCAAAACTTAAACATTCGATCAATTGCCAGGAGCTTGTAGAAGTATTTCACTTCCCTCTTTCCTTCAAACATCTTTTACAGATGGTTCTTTCATTGCCGCGCTTAATCCCGGACCGTTATAATCCTAAGAATAATCATAAAAAAACGAAGGTGATCTATTTTTTCAGGTCGGCAAAGATACTGAAAAGAAAAAAAAGATACAACACTCATTCTGGGAAACAGGTAAACTTCTGAAAATGATCTGAACGCATCAGTCGGCAATTTTTAAGGTCCCGACCTGATTATAATGATGCTATACAGCTAACTTGCCAGGATAAATAATTTCCCCACAATCGGAAAAGACTTTCATCCAATCCCTTATATACTTGCTCCGGCGGTACGGCCCTTGATGCGGCCTGATTTTAGCAATCCGTCGTAATGGCGCATCAACAGGTGACTTTCAATCTGTTGCAAAGTATCGAGGATTACCCCGACCAAAATCAACAGTGAAGTTCCCCCGAAAAAGTGTGCAAACGATGAATTAATGCCTAAAATCATGGCAAAAGCAGGTAATATGGTGATCAATCCAAGGAAAATTGAACCAGGCAGCGTTATTCTCGACATGATGGTATCGATGTATTCTGCCGTTCTTTTCCCAGGTTTGATGCCAGGTATAAATCCGCCATTTTTCTTCATATCCTCAGCCATTTGGTTGGGATTGATGGTGATAGCGGTATAGAAGTAGGTAAATATAATTACCATCAGAAACATAACAATATTGTACCAGAAACCGGTATAATTGGAAAAAGAGGCCATCATTCGTCCAAGGGTCTCGGATGAAAAGAGACCGGCCACACTTGCAGGGATAAACATAATTGCCTGGGCAAAAATGATCGGCATAACACCTGCAGCATTAACCTTCAAAGGAATGTACTGACGAACGCCGCCGTACTGGCGATTTCCGACTATTCTTTTGGCATATTGTACCGGTACTTTTCGGGTACCCTGAACCAACAGGATCGTACTTGCAATAACAATCAGAAAGACAACCATTTCGACAATCATCATGATAAATCCACGACCCTGTTCAGCTAACCGGCTAACAAATTCCTGAGCCAGGGCCTGAGGCAACCGTGCAATAATACCGATCATGATGATCAGGGAAATACCATTCCCGATCCCTTTGTCTGTTATCCTTTCGCCCAGCCACATAATAAACATGGAGCCTGCAGCCAGAACGATGGTAGAGCTAACATTAAAAGCAAAATGACCAACCATAAAGGCCTGCTCAGGAAGTTGGAATCTCAGGTTGGCTAAATAAGCCCAACCTTGGAAAATCAAAATCACAACAGTCAGGTAACGGGTCATCTGGTTTATTTTCCTTCTTCCGGACTCACCCTCTTTCTGTAGTTTTTGAATATAAGGAACAGCAAATCCCAGGAGTTGAATAACAATCGAAGCACTGATGTAAGGCATGATCCCCAACGCAAAGATAGATGCATTCGAAAAAGCTCCTCCTGAGAACATGTTCAGCAGTCCAAGAATCCCATCCGATGTCTGACTTCTTAAAGCCTCAAAATTGACAGGATTTGGATCGATACCCGGCAAAATGACAAACGACCCAAAGCGATATACCATCAGGAATAAAAGGGTCACACTTAACCTGGACCTTAAATCCTCAATTTTATATATGTTCTTAAGCGTCTCGATCAATTTTTTCATCAGAGTCAGATTAATTCGGTAGTACCTTCCAATTTTTCAATGGCTTCTTTGGCAGTTTTAGAGAATGCATGTGCTTTAACGTCCAACTTGTTTTTCAATTCACCTTTGGCCAGGATTTTTACTTTGTCATTTTTACTGACGAATCCAGCCTCCAGAAATGTTTGGAAATCAATAGCCGTTAGCTGTAAATCCTCGGCCAATTGTTGTAGTGCACTAAGGTTAATAGCTTTATATTCAACGCGATTGATATTTTTGAAACCAAACTTCGGAACAAGTCTTTGCAAAGGCATCTGTCCGCCCTGGAACCCTTTTTTGGAAGAGTATCCCGAGCGGGACTTTGCACCTTTATGACCACGCGTGGAAGTTCCACCATGGCCCGAACCTTGTCCGCGGCCAATCCTTTTCTCTTTTTTAACAGAACCTGCAGCAGGTTTTAAGTTATTTAATTCCATATTCTTAAGAAATATTATTCGTTAACTTCCTCAACCTTAACTAAGTGTTGAAGTTTTCTAACCATTCCCAGAATCTCGGGGGTTGACTCATGAATCTTAGGTTGATTCAATTTGTGAAGTCCGAGTGCATCAATAATTTTCTTTTGAGCTTTTGATGCGCTAATCTTGCTCTTAAACTGTGTAATACGAATTTTCATAGTAATTTAGATTTATCCGTTAAACACTTTATCCAGAGCCACGCCACGGTGTTCTGCAACAGTGTAAGCATCCCTCAGTTCGACCAATGCTTCAAAAGTTGCTTTTACCAGGTTGTGAGGGTTAGACGATCCTTTGGATTTAGCCAGAATATCGTGAACTCCAACACTTTCAAGAACGGCACGCATAGCACCCCCGGCTTTTACCCCGGTACCTGAAGAGGCAGGTTTCAACAAAACATTTGCACCTCCGAATTTCGCGGTTTGTTCGTGGGGAACTGTGCCGTGAATGATCGGGATTTTTACAAGGTTTTTCTTTGCTGCGTCAACGCCTTTTGCGATTGCTGCGGTAACCTCGCTGGCTTTTCCAAGGCCCCATCCAACAATACCGTCTTCGTTTCCTACAACGACAATTGCCGAAAAGCTGAAGGTCCTACCCCCTTTGGTAACTTTGGTGACCCGGTTAATCGCAACTAACCTGTCCTTAAGCTCGAGATCGCTGGTTTTTACTTTTTTAATATTTTTCGCCATAACGGTTATATTTTTAAACCTCCTTCACGTGCAGCTTCAGCAACTGCTTTAACACGTCCATGATATAAGTTGCCTCCGCGATCGAAGCTGGCGGCAGTGATTCCGGCAGCAAGTGCCTTTTCTGCGGCCAATTTCCCGACAAGGGCGGCAATTTCAGTTTTGGTTCCGGCTTGAGAAGCGATTTCTTTGTTTAATGAAGAAACTGCCAACAAGGTTTTTCCCGCAACATCGTCAACGAACTGAACAGATATCTGTTTGTTGCTACGAAAGATACTCATGCGGGGAACCTCTGAGGAACCGGAAACTACTTTCCGGATTCTCATGCGAATTCTATCTCTTCTTTGAATTTTTGTGAGAGCCATAACTAGAAATCATTTATTTTTTAGCAGCCGACTTACCAGCTTTTCGACGTAGTACTTCGCCAACAAATTTAACACCTTTGCCTTTGTAAGGTTCCGGCATTCTGAATGACCTGATTTTCGCAGCAACATGGCCGATCAACTGTTTATCAGCACACTTAAGGGTGATGATCGGGTTGCTTCGTTTGTCAGTAACAGCTGAAACGTTAACCTCTTTTGGAAGTTGAATATAAGTGTGGTGCGAATGTCCCAATACCAGGTCTAAAACCTGATCCTGCGATTCTGCACGGTAACCAACCCCAACCAATTCGAGTTTCACTTCATAGCCTTTCGATACACCCTGAACCATGTTGTTCAAGAGTGAGCGGTACAAGCCGTGCATCGCACGGTGACGTTTTTGATCAGTAGGACGTTTAACCAAAATCTGGTTATTGACTACCTCGATCTCAATTTCTTTGTCTACTTTCTGAAACAGGGAGCCCAGCGCGCCTTTAACGGTGACAATATTTTCACTGTCGACGCTTACGGTAACTCCGGCAGGTAAATCAATGGGAAGTTTTCCTATCCTTGACATAATAATCCTCCTTTATTAATAAACGTAACATAATATTTCACCGCCAACGTTCATCTCTTTTGCCTCCTTATCAGTGATAACACCCTTGGAAGTTGAGATAATGGCTATGCCCAAACCGTTCAATACCCTCGGGACATCCTCGATACCGCAGTAACGTCTGAGTCCGGGTTTAGAGACACGTTTTAGATTTTTGATTGCCGGGGTACCATCCGCAGGATGGTATTTCAAGGCAATTTTGATGCTTCCCTGGTAGTTGACTTCTTCGTCAAATTTATAATTGAGTATATACCCTTTTTCTTTCAGAATTCTGGTAATCTCTTTCTTAATGTTTGACGCAGGGATTTCCACGACTTTATGTTTTGCCTTGATGGCATTTCTGAGTCGGGTCAAGTAATCTGCAATAGGATCTGTCATCTTTGCAATAATTTAAACGATTACCAACTTGCTTTTTTTACTCCGGGTATTAGGCCGCTTGAGGCCATTTCCCGGAACTGAATTCTGGAAATACCAAACTGGCGCATGTATCCTTTCGGACGACCGGTCAGTTTGCAACGGTTGTGCAGACGGATTTTAGCCGAATTTTTTGGCAAAAGGCTCATACCGATGTAATCACCTTCAGCTTTTAACCTGGCACGTTTTTCTGCAAACCTTTCAACGAGCTTTGCACGCTTCACTTCGCGGGCCTTCATTGATTCTTTAGCCATATCTCTTAGTTCTTTTTTGCGTTCTTGAACGGTAAACCAAAACTCTTCAGCAATGCATAACCCTCTTCGTCGTTCTTGGCAGTTGTAACGAAGGTGATGTTGTAGCCATTTATTTTGGTTACTTTGTCCATCACGATTTCGGGGAAAATTATCTGCTCGGTAACTCCGAGAGTGTAGTTGCCACTTCCGTCAAATTTGTCGGCGATGCCTTTAAAGTCGCGGATACGGGGCAGTGCAATAGAGACCAAACGATCGAGAAATTCGTACATGCGATCTTTGCGAAGGGTTACCCTTACACCGATCGGCATTTTCTTACGAAGTTTAAAATTCGCAATGTCCTTGCGGGAGATGGTTGATACCGGTTTTTGGCCGCTAATGGCGGCGAGCTCTTCGATGGCTACCTCCATTATTTTTTTATCGGCAATTGCAGAACCAAGACCTTGATTAATGATAATTTTCTCGAGTACCGGAACCTGCATTACAGATTTGTAGTTAAACTCTTTCTGCAAAGCCGGAACTATCTCCTCTTGATATTTACGCTTAAAAGTAGGTGTGTATCCCATTACTTAATCTCCTCTCCTGATTTTTTTGAATACCTCACTAATTTCCCTTTGCTATCGAGCTTACGTCCGATACGGGTGGGTTTCCCTGTTTTAGGATCCTTCAGCATCAGATTAGAAACGTGAATAGACGCCTCTTGTTTGATGATGCCTCCCTGGGGATGCTTGGAGTTGGGTTTGGTGTGTTTAGACACCAGATTAACCCCTTCTACGATAGCACGATCCTTTTCTCTGACCACTTCAAGTACTTTCCCTTCGGAGCCTCTTGAATTGCCGGAGATTACGACGACCGTGTCTCCTTTCTTTACATGTAATTTTTTCTGCATGGTCTGATTTAATATTAAAGTACTTCAGGTGCTAAAGAGACAATTTTCATGTAGTTGTCACGTAGTTCACGGGCTACTGGCCCAAAAATACGTGTTCCCCGCATCTCACCTGTAGCATTCAGCAGTACGACGGCATTATCATCAAAACGGATGTAAGAACCGTCGCTGCGACGTACTTCTTTAGAGGTACGTACAACGACCGCTTTTGAAACCGATCCTTTTTTGGTATCACTGCCAGGCAGTGCGGTTTTAACAGTCACGACAACTTTGTCCCCTACAGAGGCATAGCGCTTCTTTGTTCCACCCAATACCCGGATGACCAAAGCTGTTTTAGCACCGCTGTTATCTGCAACTGTACAACGTGATTCTTGCTGTAACATATTACTTTGCTCTTTCTAAGATTTTAACTAATCTCCACCCCTTCTGTTTTGACAGGGGGCGGGTTTCCATAATTAAGACAGTATCGCCGATACTGCACTCGTTCTTCTCGTCGTGAGCGTAGAACTTGGTAGTCCTGTTCACAAACTTACCGTAGATCGGGTGTTTCTCTTTTCCTTTTTCAGCGACGACAATGGTCTTTTCCATTTTGTTGCTGACCACCACTCCGATACGCTCTTTACGAAGATTTCTTGTTTCCATAGCCATCATTTGTTTTCGATTTGACGTTTGCGTATTTCGGTATTCAGACGAGCGATGTTTTTGCGGGCATACCGTATTTTCATCGGATTGTCAAGAGGGTTAACGCTGTGGTTTAAACACATACGTACCAACTCTTCTTTCCCGTTCGCTAATTTTTCCGTTACTTCGGCTGTTGTAAGCTCTTTGATTTCTGAAGTTTTCATTACTCAATAGTTGAAGTTTCTACAAAATCGCGTCGTACAACAAACTTAGTACTCACCGGAAATTTTTGGGCTCCCAGGCGTAAGGCTTCTTTAGCCAGATCAAAAGGGACCCCTTCGATCTCGATTAGAATGCGTCCGGGAGTAACTGTGGCAACAAAACCTTCCGGTGCACCTTTACCTTTACCCATCCGAACCTCGGCCGGCTT
>JAMDDG010000382.1:0-3679 GCA_023488865.1 Bacteroidota bacterium
AAAAGCATCTTATCGACATAAATATCCTGAAAATTTGGATCACCTTCCAGATTGATATGCTGGGTTATTGCCAGAATTTTGTCAGTTATTTCCGGGTTTGAGAACAGGAACATCTTAGCGCCTATCAGCGCTGTATTTCCCATTTTTCGGATTTTTTGCTCTTCGATTTCAATCATTCCTGTGGCTACCACATTTCCGATATTGATGTAACTTCCGAAACCACCGGCAATGTATATTTCCTGAATATCGGAAAGCTGAATAGATAATTTATTGGCCAGAATATTCAGTCCGGCTGCAATGGCAGCTTTGGCCAATTGAAATTCGTTGATGTCTTTTTGCGTCAGGTTCACTTTGCCAGCAACGTGAATTTGTGCATCTCCAGACATGATTTCACCAAACATCCCGATCAGTTCCAGTTTCCTGAAAATAGCCACCGCATCTATCAGTGCACTTCCACAGATTCCTTTGGGCACAGTATTTCCGATCACACTGGCCTCTATTGCACCATTGGTCAAATTCAGCGATGAGATCGCGCCTGTTACGGCTAACATTCCCATTGAAATGTTGGCCCCTTCAAATGCCGGACCTGCGGCGGTTGAGGCACACGTAATCTGTCTGTTGTTGCCTATTACAATTTCTCCATTGGTACCCAAATCAATCAGCGCAGTATAATTTTCCTTTTGGTGAAGTCCGGTTGCAACTATTCCTGCCAGAATATCACTGCCAACAAAACTTCCGATTGAAGGGTAAAACCTGATATTTTCAATTGATTTAAAATTCCAACCCAATTCTTGCGGATCAAAGGTTTTCATCCCCAAATTATCGGTGTGAAATGGGTATGCCGAAAGCGGAGATACATTGCAATTGCTGAAAATCAATTGCATGGCAGTATTCCCAACCAATACCACTTTTTGTAGATCAACCGGATCTCTTTTCAACATCAGCTCAATCATTGTTCCGATTGATGACCGTATTATCCTGGTCAACTCGGTCGCTTGGCCATCCAGGCATGCCTGGATCCTGGAAATCAGATCAGCCCCAAATTTAACCTGAGGGTTTAGCATCGTTTCAACAGCCAGCACTTTTGCAGAAGAAAGGTCAATCAACTGGGCTACTAAGGTAGTAGTGCCCAGGTCAACTGCAATTCCATAACCTTCCTGTGGCTGAAACTTAAATTCACTTTCATCGGCCAGTATCAGGTGGCTGAATTGTTCGATTTCGAGGGTGATGTCGCCAGTGCATTGACTGAAACAGGCCAGTCGCCATTCAGGGGAAAGTCCCAATTGTTCAATTCTTTGCTGGTGTACGTAGCTGGTTTTTATCTCACCATCCAAAAGCCTGACCTTGCATTTCCCGCAGGTACCTTTTCCTCCGCAGGGAAACTCAATCCCAAATTCATGAAGCACATCAATCAACGGAGTCTGGTCGTTTACCAGCAATTCTTTACCAAGTGGGTGCAGACGGATAGTGTGTTTTTTCATGTGTTTATAATTTGTTTTTTAATTGCCACATGGAACTCGCCGATAATCATTCTCCTGTGTGCCAAAAGATTTGTCATGGCTCGTTTCATTTTTATAATTTTAGGTTTCATCAAATTGACAAAGTCTCATTCCTCTTTATTTGTAAGTCTTTAATTACTTTTCTGGAAGCCAAGAAGACGGCTGGTTTGCCCGAAAGCGGATTGTTCTGGGTAACCACGACGGTTTGATAAACGTCTTCAATATTCTGGAAAGTCAGTACTTCTTCCGGAGCGCCTTGCGTATGAACCCGACCCTGATTAATCAGGATCAGCCAGTCACAGTATTCCGAAGCCAGGTTCAGATCGTGAATGACCATCAGTACCGATAGCCCCATTTCCTGGTTCAGTTGTTGAAGCACGTTCAGAATATGAACCTGGTGCGTAATGTCGAGATGCGAGGTTGGTTCGTCGAGCAAAAGCAGTTGAGGTTGCTGGGTCAGGGCCCGGGCAATTCCAGCCAGTTGTTGTTCGCCGCCGCTCAGTTCCGACATCAGCTGGTCTTTAAACCTCCAGGTATCGGTCATTTCCATATATTGGCGGGCAATTTGAAAATCCTCTTCAGTTTCAAAAAAGTTAAAACGGCTATGGTATGGAATCCGGCCCATCAACACATAATCTTCCACACTCATGTCGCCAGTTTCGATAAACTGGCTGACAATGGCAATGTTTTGCGCCCGTTGCCGAAGCGAAAACGACTGTAGATTTTTATCCGACAACCGGATTTTTCCTGATTTTATTTCCAGCGTTCCGGTAATGGCACGGAAGAGTGTGGTCTTTCCTGATCCATTGGGCCCGATAATTCCGGCAAACGATCCTTTTGGAATGTCGATTTTGATGTTGGATAACTGAAATTTCGGGTATCCGCAACAAAGGTTCTGTATGCTTAAAATATCGGTAATCATCGGCTTTTATGGATTGAACGTTACGATGAACGGCTCATCATCAGGAGGAAAACGATGCCTCCGACAATTCCGGTAATTACCCCGATGGGCAGTTCGTTGGGCGAAATGATGGTACGGGCAATAACATCAGATAAGACGAGAAAAATGGAACCTGATAAAAACGAACTGACCAGCAGGATGCGGTAATCGGAACCAACCAGCAGACGCATCAGGTGTGGAATAATAAGTCCTACAAAACCAATCACTCCGGCCACGGCCACGCAAACCCCGGCAAGCAGCGAGGCCATCAGAAATAATAGTTTGATGACGGTGTCGGTATTGATACCCAGGTCCCTGGCTTTTTCCTCGCCAAGCCGCAAAGCATTGAGCGGTTGCACAAAAAAGTACGAAGCTGCCAGTGAGGCCAATGCCATCGCCATTGTAATGTAAATGAGCGACATGTCGGGTTCATCGAGCGATCCCATGATCCAGAAAACAATGCCATGCAGATTTTCGGAGCTGGTCGTTGCCATCAGCAACATCATCGACGACGACGCTATAAAACTGACCATCACGCCTGTAAGCAACATACTTTGAATGTTGATGCGGCCATTACGGGTACTGATGGTGTAAACAAGAAAAATAATCAGGAATGATCCGGCAAAACCGGCCGCGGGCAACACAAACGACCCGATGAGTTGATGAAGGCTAAAAACAATCGCAAAAGCCACGCCCAGCGAAGCCCCTCCTGAAATACCCAGCGTATAAGGTTCAACCAACGGGTTGCGGTAAACGCCCTGCAACAGAATGCCAGAAAGACTGAGCGCTCCGCCCACGGCAATACCCAGCAATACACGCGGAATGCGGATTTGGCTCAGAATGGTATACTCCATGCTTTCGTCTTTCTGGCTGAGAATCCTGAAAATATCGGAGAAACTCAGGTCCATTTCACCGGCCGAAAGCGAAATAAGCACGGCAATTGCCAGTAAAATCAGCAAACTGGCCAGGTAAAAGAGCCACTGAAGGTATTTCTTTTTCATTTCAATAACACTGTGAAATTTTTTAACGGTTATAACCTGCCAGAATTACTCCTTCATAAACATTCGGCAAAAAAAAAATTAAAACTCGATCCCCTGACGGCCGTATATTTTTCGGTCGAACGGATGTTTAACCTTCTGAATGTAGCTCACGTAGTCAGCAACTTCAATTAATTGATCACTTGCGCCCCGTCCGGTGAGAACCATTTCCAGATGTCCGGGTTTTTGAGCGATAAATTCAA
>JAMDDG010000382.1:3984-6646 GCA_023488865.1 Bacteroidota bacterium
ACCGATGCGGTGGTCTTCCCTTTTCCTTCCCCGGTATAAATGTGTATTAATCCGTTCATATTATTTTACTATTAATTCTAACTTTTTATTTTCCCTTCATCACCCGATAGATATATTCCAGATCGCAATTGTTGCGGATGTGTGCTGCCAGTTTGTTGTACTGCTCGTTTTTGTATTCCGGATAGTTAAATTCCTGAAGAAGCATTTCTTTTCCGCAACTTTTCAGGATTGACCGGATGACGGGCAGATTGTCGAAGATGCCATGCAGATAGGTTCCCCAGGTTTTTTCGTTCAGGAAACAACCGTCAGCCGATCCGTCGCTCAGTGTTGCCAGAGATTCCCCGCTGAGCAATTCCGATTTCCCCATGTGAATCTCGTAACCCTTACAGTTTTCAGCCTCATTACGGAAGGTGAATGCACGCTGAACCGTCCGTTTTTCGGCAGTCAGGGTGGTGACAACCGGTAAAATTCCCAATCCGGGCATGTAGGGTGCTACTCCTTCCACCTGCTCCGGATCGTGAATTTCGAGGCCCATCATCTGGTAACCACCGCAGATACCAAAAATGGCATTCCCTTTTTGGCGACTGTTCAGAATTGCTTTGGCCAGACCCGATCTGCGCAGATTTTCGAGATCAGCAATGGTGTTTTTCGAGCCCGGAATGATCACTACATCAGCCTTTTCAATTTCTACGGGATTGGCCGTATAAAACAGATTGATTTCGGTGACCCGCTCCAACACGTTAAAATCGGTAAAATTCGACATGTGCCGCAGCAGAACTACTGCCACATTCACCAGTCCTTCCCGGGTCTTTCCTGATTTGTGATCAATCACCACCGAATCTTCATCATCGATGTGAATATCCTGAAAATACGGAACCACGCCTACCACCGGCACTCTGGTGAGCTGTTCCATCATTCGTTTTCCATCGGCAAACAGATCGATGTCGCCCCTGAATTTGTTGATCAGTATCCCTTTAACCAATGCCCGTTCTTTAGGCGGAAGCAATTCGAGCGTGCCATACACACTCCCAAACACGCCGCCGCGATCGATATCGGCAACCAGAATGACAACGGCATCCACCTCAAGAGCTACCCGCATATTGGTAATGTCTTTTTCGTGCAGGTTAATCTCCGAAATGCTTCCGGCCCCTTCGATTACCATGGGGTTATAATGGTCATTGAGCTTGCGGTAGGCGTTCATCACTTCAGCAAAAAGGGCATCGCGGTCGGTTCCCAGAAAATATTCTTTGGACGACTGGTTACCGATGGGTTTTCCGTTCAAAACCACCTGCGCATTTTGTTGACTGTTGGGTTTCAGGAGAATGGGGTTCATTTCACTGCACGGTTCAATACCACAGGCTTCCGCCTGAACGGCCTGTGCACGACCGAGTTCAAGCCCGTCAGTACCGACAAACGAGTTGAGCGACATGTTTTGCGCCTTAAACGGCGCCGGGGAATAGCCATCCTGCTTAAAGATGCGGCAGAATCCGGCATTAATGATGCTTTTTCCCACATCAGAACCGGTTCCGACAAACATGACGGGTCGAAGATTAGGTTTCATTATCGATGATGTTTTTGAGATCAATTTACTTTTTCTGTTCTGATAAGTCCAACCTGAAGTGCCAGTGATTCCAATTGTCCCAGCGAGCCAACAGGATTGCCTTTGTTGTCGGGTTTATGCTGAAGACTTGGAATAAGCTCCGGATTAAAGTCCTGAATATTAAATTCCGTGTTCATCTGTGATCCAGATTAAAGGTGATGATTTGTCCGTATTCCAGCGGTTTGTAAAAAACTTCTTCCGGAGTTTTATCCTGAAGCAGGCACATCAGGACGCGAATTATTCCGGCGTGGGTAAAAATGAGTATTTGGGTGTAAGTTGTTTGCTGCAAATCTTCCAAAAACGATTCGCCCCGAAGGATAAGGTCGTTGAACGATTCGCCGTTCGGACAGCGGGTGTTGACGTAATCGGCAAACCAGTTTTTCCCTTCCATAGATTCGAAAATGTCATTCCACCCGACCATTTCCCAATTGCCAAAATCGAGTTCGGTTAAACGGCTGTCAATCTGAATGTCTTGTTCTGAAATAATCGCAGAAGCCAGAGTGGTACAACGGGTTAACGGACTTGAAAAAATAGCTTCAAAATTTCTTGCGCCCAGGTTTTCCCTGACTTGTTTCAGTTCACTCCGAAAAGTCGGGGCCAGGGGAACATTCGTTATTCCGTAACAGATGCCTTTGGGAACATCAACCGAAGTGTGCCTGACTAAAGTAAGTTTCATGCCTGAAGAGTCTGAAAAATGACGAACCCCAGATAAAATTCCAGCTCGGCTATTTGCTGTAAAGCGCCCAGACAGTCGCCGGTATAACCGCCGATTTTACGGGTGATATAGCTCCTGAAAATAAACGTGGTGAGTAAAAGCATCGGTATAATAACCAGAGAATATGTGATTGGAGTGAAAACCAAGAGCGCCAGCCCGAAGAACAAAGCCAGAACGAAGTCAAATCCTTTCCCTTTTTTGCCGATAGGTTTGGTTTTGCTGGTGGCATCTTCTCTTGAATACTCCGACGTGTAAATGATCAGAATCGGCATCAGGCGGCTTAGCGAATGTCCTGTCAGTAAAATCAGGGGAATAATTGCCGTATTGATCGCATGCAAACTCATAAA
>JAMDDG010000382.1:7214-11929 GCA_023488865.1 Bacteroidota bacterium
CTGGCATTCAGGTGTTCGAGCATCAGTTTGTGGCCACGCTCATCCGACGAATGACAGAATACGCAATTTTCGCGAACTTCGGGATTGATACGAATAGCCGTTAAAGTTGCCGCAGTGGCAATGAACCCATCGATCAGCAAAATCATGTGTTGTTCGCGGGCTTCGAGCATAGCGCCAACCATCATGGCTATTTCCAGTCCGCCAAAAGTAGCTAATGTTTCTTCCGGGGTTTTAGGATCATATTTTTCTGAAACCTCTTTTAGAATCTGCATTTTGTGGGTAAGTTGTTCACCATGCATCCCGGTTCCCGATCCGGTGCAATCTTCGATCGGAACATTCAGGAAACGGTGCATCAGCAGCGACGAAGGCGAAGTGTTGCCGATTCCCATTTCGCCAAAACCAATGATGTTGCAGTCTTGTTCAGCTTCCTGTTTCACCAGTTTACGACCTTTCTTAATCGCCGTGGCACATTCTTCGGCAGTCATGGCCGGTTCACGGCGCATATTACGGGTTCCCCGGGCTACCTTGGCATTCACCACAGGCACTCCTTCCGGAAAATCGAAGTCCACGCCTGCATCCACCACTTTCAGTTTAATCCCGTTTTGGCGGCAGAATACGTTGATGGCCGCCCCACCCGCCACAAAGTTCATCACCATTTGCCAGGTTACTTCCTTCGGAAATGGACTGATGCCTTCGTCGGTAAGGCCATGATCGCCGGCAAAAACGAGGATGGCCGGATTTTTCAATTCGGGGATCAGTGTATTTTGGATCAGACCAATTTGAAAAGCAAGATCTTCGAGCAACCCCAATGCTCCCAGCGGTTTTGTTTTGAAATCGATTTTGTGTTTGAGTTGTTCTTTGAGTGTCATAATCTTTGGTATTTAAAAGTCGGTCATTGTTATTTAATAGTCATCATGTGGTCATTGGCCGCTTATTCCATGTCTCTGAATACTCTGAGACTGATCACTTTTTTCAGCCCTTTATCTTCACTGGAATTCCGGAAATCATCAGGAATACTTTGCTTGATTGCTGTGCGATGAACTGGTTCATCCAACCCTGAAGATCGGCAAATTTACGTGCCGCCTCTTCCACGGGATGGACGCCCATGCCCAGTTCGTTACTCACTACAATCAAGTTCATTTTTTTTTGAACAAAACGGTCCCATTCGGTTTTGGCCTCTTTGAGCGAACGATCAGCATCAAACTGGTTGTCAAAAAAAATGTTGGTCAGCCAAAGCGTGATGCAGTCGAGCAAAACGGTTTTATCATCCACATCGCAGGCCGAAAGTTCTTTTTCCTGTTCGATGTTGGTCCAGTGCGGGCCGCGGTCGTTTTGGTGGCGCTCAATCCGCTGGCGGAAATCCTCGTCCCACACCCGCGCGGTGGCCAGGTAAACAGGGCTTTCACTTTGCGATTCGGCCATTTTCTGAGCAAAACTACTTTTGCCTGAACGGGCTCCGCCTGTGATGAATGTAATTTGGACCATTCGTTTTAATTCAGGAATATCGCCATTGTAGGTGATGCCCCAACTGTTTTTTCTGCAATGGCACCTCCTGCTTCTGAATAAATTTTCATCAAGCCATTGCTGTTTGTTGACGGACTCACAAAAACATAAATATTCCCATCAACCGGATTTACCGAAAGGCCTTTTAATCCCGAAATCCCACTAACCAGACTGTTGGCAGCAAATGTTTTGGCAGCAACATTAAATACCTGTACTCCACCTACCATTACCCAATTGGCATCGTAGGCAGCAGCAGCCACAAAAATTTTCGATTTGTCTTTGCTATAAGCCATAATTGAAGCATATTCGGAACTTACATTAGCTAAGTCGTACACAGTAAGCTGATTATTGCTGGTGTTAATATAGCCAATGCCGGTTTTTGTTGCAGGATTTGAATATGAACTGATTAAAGAAACATAAAGGTTTCCGCTGTTGTCTTTCAGAAAATACGAGCAAACTGCCGGAGTTTCGATGTAGCTGATCGCTTCAGTCGTTAAATTCATTACAGCTACTGCCTTTTTAAAATTGAGGGCAACATACAATTTCCCATTCGAAATCTCAAGTCCTTCAGGTCCACCAGCCAAGGCAATTTTTTTCTCTACAACCCCGGTTTTAATGTTGTATTTTGCAATATAGCTATCAGCCATTAGCTTCCAGTCTGGATTTGCGCCCCAGCAGGAGACGTACAGGTAATCGCCATTGGCAACGCACGCACGTGGTTTGGCAATCTGATCGGTTACCCCGTTTTTAGCCTGAACAAAAAGTGGATCAACCGAAATCACCTGATCGGGAGAATTGCCCATTAGGAAAATATGGTCGCCTGTCTTGTAAGCAAATTGAATGTTTGAGGTAAACACGGCTCCTTTGTTTTGCTGCTGGTCAAAGAAATTCGTGACTTCTCCTTTTTCGTAGTCGTATTTTGAAATACTGGATCCACCTTTATTGTATGATCCATAATTTACAATGTAGGCTCCTTTCACAAGTGTACTTGGATACAATTCAGGATCATCCTTTGTACAGGAATTAAAAACAACCAGGGCAAAAAGGGAAAGCAGAAAATAATTGAAATACTTTTTCATGTTTATTAATTTTAATTATTAGTGAATATTAATATCTGTGGAAAGGCCGATCCGGAAATTGCGGCCCGGCATGGCGTAAAATCGTTCGTTTTGGTAATCGGTGTTGAGGATATTATTGAGTGCGAACGACAGAAAAACCGACTGTTTAAACAAAGATAACTTTCTCGATATTCCGCAGTTAGCTAAAAAATAGGAGTCGAGTTCATATCCTTTTGGCATGTAATAGGATCCGGAGTAATCGGCAAATCGTTTTCCGGTATATCCTCCATCGATAAAAACATTCCACAACTGATAGTTAAGCCTCAGGTAGGTATTGCCAATGTGTTTTGGAACGTAAAGCAGCTGGCGGCCTGTAACCCCTGTTGGTGATTCATCCTTTTTGGTTTCAACCGGATTAAAACTATAATTGAACCTGAAGTTGAATTTCAGTTTATTTACCGACCAATCGGTATTCGATTGAAACTCGATGCCTCTGCTTTCAACTTCCATCACATTTTGAGCAGTCCAGTCAACCGCTCCCAAACGCCATTCGATCCAGTTTTTCACATCCATGTAAAACACATTCAGCTTTACATCCGACTGAATATTTGCTTTACACAGCGCGTAATTGAGTCCGAGTTCGTAGTTCATGCCATCTTCAGGCTTCAGGTTTGGATTGCCTTGCGTGCCCCAGTAGCGGTCGTTGAAGGTAGGAATCCGATAAGAACGCGATATATTTCCGTTCAGCTTAAATAAGGAACAATCAGTACTGAAAACCCTGTATTCTGCACCTATTGACGGGGTGAACGGAGCCTCAAAATTAGTGACAAGCAATTGTCGCAGGTTTAAAGTCAGTTTAAGACGGTTCCAGGCCGTATAAAACGAAGAAAAATAGAAATCTGCCTGTTGTTCCTGTTTAATCACATCAGCCGAATAGGCATAAACATCTGGTTTAATATACTGGTATTTCACACCTGATTTATAACCCAACCGTGTACTAATGTCTTGTTTTCCTTCAATTTCGGCGATTAAACGATTGGTTCCAATCTTTTGCTTTTTATCTCCGTCGTACACCTGCATATCGTGCACATAACCCAATCCGCCCCTGATGTTCAAAGGATTTTTTCTGTTTTCATATTCCGACCAAAACCGGATGTGCTTATTGTCCAGCGTTTCCGGAGCTTTGGACGTCCAAATCTCATTCATCGTCAGTTGTATCTCATGCCAGTCATGTTCGAGCCACAGTGCCGATTTTAATGCTTCCTTTTCATTGAAACGGTAATTGATTTCCTGGATCACTCCTTCATTTTCTATAGCAGCGCCTCGTTGACGGTCGCGGATAGTTCCCGGATGTTCAACATCGCCTATTTTAGGATTGTTGAATGGGAAATCATTTATCAGACTGAAATAATACAGGCGTGTAACCGACTCGAAACGACCATTTCCGGCAAACAATTTGGCTCCGTACAATTGTTCACCAAACGATCCTTCAGACAGGGTAGTTTTTAATTTCATCCCATTCGTCCAGTTGTTGGCTAAACCAAGGTGAAGAGCTCCACCTATTGAACCTGAACCGTTTATGGCCGAAGAACTACCGTATTGCAAATCAATCTCATCGAAAAGAAATACAGGGACTTCAGACATATTGGAATGTCCGAGCGTTAGCGAATTGATGTTGATCCCGCCAAAATTAACCGAGGTGTGGTTGGGTGAAGTGCCACGCAAATGAATGGTAGACAATCCTCCGGCATTGGATTTCAAATAAACCGGAGTAAAACGCATCAATAACTGGTCGATAGAACCGGTCTGCCCGATGATCATCTGGTCAACCGGAATAGACTCAATTTTAGCACCAGCCTGATACTTTTTTAGCAGAGCATAAGTAACAACTTCATGCAACATAATTGTATCCGCCGGGTTGCTTTGTTGTGCAAATGCGCTTGATGTAATTACCAGAATTAACTGAACCAGAAAAAACCTTCTCATTTCTTAAAACAGAATATGAGCTTTGGATAAAATTGTGAAATAGAAATGATTGTATTTCACCAGCTTTATTCCCGAAGCTATTGTTGATACTCATTGGAATTGGCAGGTCTTCTGGCTCGCCTTGCTTTTTGGGGCCTTCCCATCCGTCGGTTGACGAACAGTGGCAGG
>JAMDDG010000304.1 GCA_023488865.1 Bacteroidota bacterium
CCCCTTATTATCTGTTCACATTTACTTTCCGGTCTTTCTCCCCATGGAAAACCCAGGTAGGCACATCTTTCATCGTTTCTACCATATCAGGCCGGCCACCTCCGCACAAGGGCATTATGGCTGCAAAATATTGAGGATATCTTGATGCAAGGCTCCAGGTACCGAAACCGCCTAAACTCATTCCTGTCAGATAAACACGGGAAGCGTCAACATGGTATTTGTTGAGGATTTCGTGGTAGAATGATTCGAACCAGTCGCCGTAAACCCAGTTGCGGTTTGAGGGGCACTGTGGAGAGATAACAATTGCATCAACCTGCATCCCATGCTCCAGATAATAAGGGGGACCATATCTTTTTAACTTATCCAGGTTGTTTCCCTTGCAGGAACTACCGTGAAGGTAAATAATCAAAGGCCATTCTTTGCCGACAGACTCCTGATACCCGTTGGGCAGGTAAGCCAGATAGGGATACGTTTTAGATTTCTCTTTCTGCTGTTGTGGGTTTGCTCCGTATGTGATCCCTTCAAAAAGAAGAAAACATACCAGAACCAAAGTCAACATTTTTCCAACCATACCATCAATTTTAAATACAAAAATCCAGACAAAAATAAACATTCTCCTAAGAAAAACAGAGGATAAACATTATTTAACGTTCTGTAACGTTTTCATTTTGAACCAGATTATAAAATTGGACTGATTCTTGAAATATAAACTCTTGAAAAAGAGGATTAAAAATAATAATATAAAATTAAAATAAACCTTTCTCCCGGAGCAAATTTTTCATCTCAATTTGTGTTTCCAACGCAACTTCTGCAGATTTTTTTGCAAAATCCGGCGCTGTGGAAGCATACAAAATTGCCCGGGAGGAGTTAACCAGTAACCCGCACTGATCATTCATCCCATATTTTGCCACTTCACTCAGGCTGCCCCCCTGAGCGCCGACGCCTGGAACAAGCAAAAAATGATCCGGGACAATTTTTCGGATACCTCCGAGCTCTTCTGCTTTGGTAGCGCCGACAACATACATCATTTTCTCCGAATCAGCCCATTGCTGAGAGGTTCGCAATACCTTCTCAAAGAGTTTTTCTCCCTTTTGATCGGCCATAAACTGAAAATCAAAAGCGCCTTTGTTCGAAGTAAGCGCCAACAGAACCACCCACTTATCAGGATAGCCAAGAAACGGGGTAACGGAATCTTCGCCCATGTAAGGCGCGATGGTAACCGCATCAAAATTGTAGGTTTCGAAAAAAGTACGGGCATAAAGGGCCGAAGTATTGCCAATATCACCCCGTTTTGCATCCGCAATCAGGAAAATATCCGGATATTTTTCGCGGATGTAATGAACTGTTTTTTCCAAACTATTTAAACCCTCCAAGCCATTCGATTCATAAAAAGCCAGATTTGGTTTAAAGGCAACGGCATAGGGGGCTGTGGCATCGATTATCTTCTGGTTGAAATAGAACAACGGATCGGAAGTATCCAACAGAAAAGAAGGAATTTTCTTTATATCAGAATCTAATCCCACACAGAGAAATGACTGCTTCTTTTTTATCTGTTCGAAAAGTTGTGTTTTGTTCATAATGTGCTAATATGTTAATATGCTAATTATAAGAATTTTGCTATTTTTTCTCCTTACCTTTTTTCAGTTCTTTGCTTTTCTTTGCTTCTGGTAAGTAATTATCGGTGGATACTACTTTTTTTCCTGTTCTACTTTCAAGTTCTCGCCTAGCATTACCAGCAACGGCACCACCTTGTTTAGCTGCCTTTTTATTTTGAATAAATCCTTTTGGATTCTGTGTCTTTACAATTTCAGTTGTCGAAGCCTCTCCAAGCATTGAAAAAATTAATTCAAGGTCGGTCATGTGATCACGCAGATTTTGGCTTTTCAGACCTTTGACTTTTTTATACTCAGAAGGTGTCAAGCCGAAAGTTGCTTTTGAAATCTCTGCTGTGAGTATGGAATATTCTATTTTTTCCTTTACACCTCTGTTTTTCCATTCATCTGTCAACTCCTCGCGAATAGCAATGCTTCGCATTCGTTTTTCAATCCAGTCGTCAGGATAACCTTTAAGTTTATAAAGTTCTCTTGTTCGCTGTGCTGCCAATTCCGGGTTTTCAATTTCATCTAATCTGTCTGAACCCACTTGGGCTAACCAAAGTTTAAAAGGCTCTGCTTTCGGTGAAGGGATGGATTGTATAATACGCAAAAGTCCTTTAGCGCTGGCACAATTCAGCTTTTGTTTACCGCCAAGAGTGTCGACCGAAAGGGGGGTGACAAATTGTCCCCACCCTTTGGAGAGTTCCTCGTCACGCTTACGCATTTTTTTAATGTAATCGCTAGGGTTGGGTGTGTCGGTCAACACCTGTATAACATCTGCTACAACGAAATACCATTTTTCGTCGGTTTCATTCCAAACCGTTCTGATTTGTTTGCTTTCAAATAATTTAATGTTGCTCATTTTCTTTTTTCTTGAAATTCAAAAATACTCAATTTGCCTGATTTGAGAAACTCAAAAAAGTTAAGGCCTCTATATTTACATGTTTGTAAAATACTTAACAAAACCAAGTAATCCGCCATTCCATTTTCTTTTAGGCGATTTTTTGTTAACTTTCTATAATATGAAAAAACTTTGACTGCATTTACTAACATCCTAAATGACAGGAAGATTAGTATAAGCATGGACGGAAAGGGCCGATGTCTGGATAACATTTTCGTAGAAAGGCTCTGGCGCAGCGTAAAATATGAGTACATTTATCTCACCAGGCCGGAAAACGGAATTGATTTGTTCAATGGACTCACAGGATACTTTGAACATTACAATACCACCAGATACCACCAGATACCATCAGGCATTAAACTTTGAAACACCTGAGAAAATTTATTTGGCAGCTTAGGGCACGATACTATTGAACCGAGAACAACTTTTGAGGAAGTTGTTTCCCGCTTCAACAGTACAACAAAATTATCATCGTTCATTGAAGAAAAAATTACAAAGAAAAAAACCACCTTAAAAGCAGCTTTGAGCTGTCTGATTACTGGGTAGCATTATATTTTGTAGTGGCAAACAATAAAGTCGTGTAGTATCTCATTATTTATCAGCATGATAAATCAATTTGAAACGTTATCGAAAATTATTTAGAAAAACATTCGGAGTGGTTTCTGTGTTGTATTATTCCGCTTTCGTGTTGATTTCAAAAACATCTATTTTTTGTCATCATCGTCAAGGTACAGCGTGTCTTTTACGCTTGCCTGTAACTCATATCTCACAACTCAGTTTCTTTCAGCCTTTCTGCATTCTCTTCCACACGCAGTTTGTCAATGATTTCACCGATGTCGCCATCCATGATGGCCGGTAAATTATAGAGTGTCAGCCCAATGCGGTGGTCGGTAACACGTCCCTGCGGATAATTGTAAGTCCTGATTTTGGCAGAACGGTCGCCCGTTGAAACCATGGTTTTACGTTTGGAAGCGATCTCGTCCAGGTATTTTTGGTGCTCCATGTTGTAGATCCGGGTACGTAATTCGGTCATTGCTTTGGCTAAGTTCTTAATCTGTGATTTTTCATCCTGACAGGTTACCACTATTCCGGTAGGCACGTGCGTTAACCGGATGGCAGAATAGGTTGTATTGACACTTTGACCGCCGGGACCGGAAGAGCAGTAAGTGTCTTTTCTGATATCGCTGTCTTTCAAGTCAATATCAAACTCTTCCGCTTCGGGCAACACGGCAACCGTAGAGGCAGAAGTGTGCACCCGGCCCTGCGTTTCGGTTTGCGGAACCCGTTGTACACGGTGAACGCCCGATTCATATTTCAGGATTCCGTACACATCTTTTCCGGTTATTTTTGCCACCAGCTCCTTATAACCTCCGGATGGCCCTTCGGAGAAATTGGTTACCTCCAGCTTCCAGCCCACCCGGTCGCAAAACTTGGAGTACATCCGGAAGAGGTCGCCGGCAAAGATGGCAGCCTCGTCCCCACCGGTGCCGCCGCGAATCTCTAAAATGGCGTTTTTGCTGTCCTCCGGATCGGCAGGAACCAGCAATAACTTGATTTCATCTTCAAAGGCAGTCACCTTTTGGGCGCCTTCTTCCAGCTCTTCCCTGGCCATTTCGCGCAGATCTTCGTCTGTTTCATTGTCGAGGATCTCTTTGGCTTCCGCAATATTCTGCAAATAGCTGTTGTATCTGTTAAAAGATTGAACCAAAGCATCCAGCTGTTTGTACTCCTGGTTAAGCTTGACATAGCGCTTCATGTCTTTCATGATATCCGGATCGGAGATTTGCTGGCTTACCTCGTCAAAGCGTATTTTGATGCCTTCGTATTTATCGAGTAATGAGTTATCTGACATACTATATTTTGGAAATTGAATTAGTGTTGAAAAGTGCCTAAAGTGAACTAAAGTGCCTAAAGTTGGGGGAGCTAATATTCGAAAGTACCCACTTCGCTGCGAATGGTTACTTTCTTGCCGTTAAATGGTTCGACACGCCCAATGATTTGGGCCTCAATATGAAACGATTGGGAAATGGCAATGATATCAGCGGCTATTTCAGGGTCGACATAGAGCTCAAGCCGGTGACCCATGTTAAAAACCTGGTACATTTCGTGCCAGTCGGTGCCGCTTTGCTTTTGAATAACCCGGAAGAGCTCCGGAATATCAAAAAGATGGTCTTTGATTACGTGCACATTGTCGACAAAATGAAGGACTTTGGTCTGGGCGCCACCCGAACAGTGAACCATGCCGTAAATATTTGCGCGAAAGGAGTCTATCACTTTTTTGACAACCGGGGCATAAGTCCGCGTAGGAGAAAGCACCATTTTACCCGCATCAATTCCGAGGGATTCAATCCGGTCGGTCAGGTGCAAATTCCCTGAATAGACGAGCTCTCCTGGTAGGGCCGGGTCAAAACTTTCGGGGTATTTTTGGGCCAGGTAGTTGGAAAAAACATCGTGTCTGGCTGAAGTAAGGCCATTACTACCCATCCCGCCGTTGTACTCTTTTTCGTAGGTAGCCTGGCCGTAGGAAGCAAGTCCAACGATCACGTTTCCGGGTCGGATACGGTCGGCCGAGATCACATCTGAACGCTTCAACCGGCAGGTAACCGTCGAATCAACGATGATCGTCCTTACCAGGTCGCCCACATCGGCAGTTTCGCCGCCGGTAGGATAAACGGAGATTCCCAAATCGCGCATTTCGCTGCAAAACTCTTCAGTACCCTGAATGATGGCCGATACAACTTCTCCTGGGATCAACTGTTTGTTCCTTCCGATGGTGGAGGAAAGCAGAATATTTTCGACTGCCCCGACGCAAATAAGGTCATCCAGGTTCATCACGACCGCATCCTGTGCAATTCCTTTCCAGACCGAGAGATCGCCGGTCTCTTTCCAATAGAGGTAAGCCAAAGCAGATTTCGTTCCGGCGCCATCGGCATGCATCACATTGCAATAGAGCGGATCGTCACCCAGAATATCGGGTACAATCTTGCAGAATGCTTTGGGAAACAAGCCTTTATCGATGTTCCTGATTGCCTGGTGCACATCTTCTTTGGAGGCAGAAACACCCCGACGCATGTATCTTTGGTTGCTGTTCATAACGGGTGCAAAATTAATACTTTTTAGCAACCGGCGACGAGATATAAGATATGAGATATAAGATATAAGATATAAGATATGAGATATGAGATCAATGGCAGATAATATGTTTGTGAGAAATAAGTATACAAATTGCTAATTATAAGAATATTGCAATTCCAATTCTCGTGTCATATATCTCATATCTTATATCTCATGTCTATTTCTGCTTTCCTTGATAAAAAACAATTACGGTGTGAACTTCTCCCTGTACTCGGATGAAGTTACCCTGAACTCCGTGCGGCGGTTAAGTTGGTGACAAATTTCGCATTCTTCCTCTTTTTTCAAGCTTTCAATAAACTGACAACTGAGCAATTGTCCTTTTTTCAAAAATGGGTTTATTTTTGTTATGCTTGCATCGACTGTTTTGGGAATTTTTTCCCCGTAGCCTTTGGCTGTAAGCCTTCCCTGCTGGATCCCTTTGGATATCAAATAATCGACGACCGATTGCGCCCTTTTCTGTGACAAAATGAGATTATCCGCATCATTGCCCCTGCAATCTGTATGCGCCATCAGCTCAATGGCAACCGTCGGATTTTCGTTCAGGAGGGCGACCAGGGTGTCTAAAGAAGCTATGGATTCAGGCAGAAGGTTCCATTTGCTCAATTCATAAAAGATGTTGTCAATCTTAATCGGCTGATCAACAGGCGTTAAATCCATTTTTACAGAAAATTGCTTACCCTGATCATAACCGATGGTCGAGATGGATGCCTTGGTATTCAAGAATCCTTTTTTAAACGCTGTCACCAGATATTCTACTCCCGGTTTCAGGTTAAAATGAAAAGAGGCATCTTCAGACTTCAGCCGAAGCATGGTGCCATCGGTGCCGATCAAACGAACAACTGCGCCATCTAGTTTCCCTCCGGTCACTTTGTTGAAAAGTTTTCCTTCAATACTATAGGTTTTAGGTGGCAACAAAAACGAGTAGATATCATCTCCCCTGCTTCCATCGCGGTTACTGGAAAAAAGCCCTTTCTCCTCACCCGGATAGAATGAAATGGCAAAATCATCACCCGTTGAATTAATCGGAACCCCCATATTTTCAACTTTCCACTGCCCATTTTCCAAAGGTATTGCCCTGTAAATATCGAGTCCGCCCAATCCGACATGCGAATCGGATGAAAAATAAAGTTCACCGTTGTCACGGATGAAAGGGAACATCTCGTTGCCGGCAGTATTGATCTGAGGTCCGAGATTACGGGGTTCGCCCCACTTGTTTTCCCCTGCCTTTTCGGCCATCCAGATGTCATTACCGCCAAATCCGCCGGGACGGTTGGATACAAAGTAAATTTTGTCCCCTGTTTTAGACACCGAAGGATGCGCAGCAAGCAGACTGTCATTGCCGATCGAAAGTTTTACTGCCCTTGCCCAATTCCCGCTGACCAGCGTGGATTCAAAAATTCCAACTTTTGCATCTTTGCCTTTCTCTGTCTGAGAGCGGGTAAAGTAGAGGGTATTGCCACTGTTATCAAAGCTGGGTGCCCCCTCCTCTTCGATTGTGCTGACCATCAAAGATTCATCAATGCGCCTGGGCGGATCCCACTGTTTCTTCGCTGCATTGAAATCCGACCGGAAGATATCGGCATTGTATTCGCCCGTAACCGGATTTTTCACTTTTCCGGTCGCATCTTCCCGGGTAGAAGTAAAGACGATTTCTGTCTCAATCAAGCCCGGATAAACCGCTGCATAATCAGACCAGCGCGAATTGATCTCTTTCAGGTTTTCAATTTGATAGCTTGTCTTTTTTTTCAACAGTTCCTGACAGGTCTGGCAAGAGGTTATGCCATTGAGTGCACGCTCGTCTTTGGGATTTGAAATAAGAAATTTCTGGTAGTTTTGGATGGCTTCCCCATATTTGCCATTGGCCCGAAGCACTTCTGCATAGCGCAATAGTGAGGTTTTATCTGCAGGGTCCTTGTAAATAGCGCTCTTAAAATAACTTTCAGCCTGACGATATTGACCTATCTTATAAAAAGCTTCCCCAATTTTAAGCTGGATGGCTGCCTTGTTTTCCCGCCCTTTTGTCTTGGCATAAATATTCCGATAGGCTGCTATACTTCTGAAATATTCTCCGTTATCAAAGGAATTAGCCGCCAATCTGGTCAGGTGGGAAACGGAACATCCTTCACTCAGAATAAGCAACAACAGGAAGGCGAAAATGGATCCAGCTTTTCGGATCATCATAGCATTTTTGATCGGTTTGTATCTGATTAAAGGTCTTTCTGCCTTAATTTTTCTACTCAATCAGCAAGAATACCGGCAAATATAAATCAATTGGCAGAGAAATCTTTCGGAAAGAGGTATCTTTGCCGAAACAAAAAATCAAATTATGTTACAAGCAGAGATTCATACAGTCAAAGGGGTGATGAAAGTCAATTTCTTCGAAAAAGATGCCCCCGGAACCGTTGCCAATTTTGTCAAACTGTCCAAAGAGGGATTTTACGATGGGCTTACCTTTCACAGGGTTATCCCTGATTTCGTTATTCAGGGTGGTTGCCCGTTGGGTACCGGCACAGGCGGACCGGGTTATACCATCAAATGCGAATTAGACGGCGATAACCAATACCACGATCGCGGGGTTTTGTCGATGGCCCATGCAGGCAGGAATACCGGCGGCTCCCAGTTCTTTATTTGCCACAGCAGAAATAACACCAAACACCTCGACCGTCAGCATACCTGTTTCGGCAAAGTGTACGAAGGATTAGAGGTGATTGATGCCATCCGTCAGGGGGATAAGATTGAGAAGATCGTGATTGTTGAAGCATAAATCAATTTTAGATTTTGGATTTTGGATTTTGGATTTGGTCCCTGAGCGAAGTCGAAGGGTTCGAATCCAAAATCGAAAATTGTCCCCCTTCACGGACGCGGATTTCGTGCGACAGGGCTTCCTATCGGGTTTCGTCCTTCAACCACACGAAGTCTTCGTTATTATAGCCAGTGGTTATTCTAATTTAAAGTCTGCTAATTCGTAGTTTGCGTTTCGCCCTCCTTCGTCAGTTTGTTTCAGGATGCCTTTTTCTACCAGGTCTTTTATGTCCCGTAAGGCTGTGTCGGTAGAGGTTTTGACAATTTTAGCCCATTTTGAAGTTTGTAGTTTTCCCTCAAAATCGTCAAAGAGTTTGTTAAGTATTAAGCGTTGGCGTTCGTTGATGGGTGTGTGTTCGTGTAATTTCCAAAACTCAGCTTTACGCAATATTTTCCGTGTGGTGTTTTCGGTGGAGAGCATCGCATTTTTGAGACAATGCAAAAACCAGTCGATCCATTCGGTAATGTCGCCTGAACTATGTTGCACTTTTTGCAATACTTCGTAATAGCGTTTGCGTTCGGCCAATATTTGGTCAGACATACTGTAAAAACGTTCCCCGCTGTCTTCGGCACGGGCAAGCAACATATCGGTTATGGCTCTTGCAATTCTGCCGTTTCCGTCATCAAAGGGGTGAATGATGATCAACCAAAAGTGTGCTATGGCGGCTTTCAAAACAGGGTCAAGTCCGTTTTCGTTGTTGAACCAATCCAAAAACTTGTCCATTTCAGTTTTTACTAATCCGGGCTTTACGGCTTCGTAATGCACTTTTTCTTTTCCCATTGCGCCCGAAACCACTTGCATTTCGCCAGTTCGGTATCGTCCCACTTCTATTTCGTAAGGTCCGCTGTACCCAGTGGGGAAAAGCGCTGAGTGCCAACCAAACAAACGTTTTTCGGTTAAAGGTAAAGTGTATCGTTGGGTGGCATCCAGCATCATTTCTACAACGCCTTCAATGTGGCGGCTGCTCGACACAAGTCCTGCGGTGTTGATGCCCAAACGCCTTGCAATGGACGAACGTACCTGGTCATAATTGAGTAATTCGCCTTCAATTTCTGATGATTTTACCACATCTAAGGTTAAGGCGTTTAACGTGGCTTCTTCTTTGGCAAGAAAGCCCAAAGCGTTCATTTGCCCTATTATTTTACCTTGCATAAGCCGCACCTCACCAAATACGACGTTTATGGCTTTGTCCTGCCACGAAAAACCTGTCCAGTTTTTGTACTCGTAAATGTATTTTGCCATTGCCTGATCGTATTGTGCGGTAAATATATAAATTAATTACCGCAAATATGCGGCAATAATTTTATTTTTTCACCGCAAGATACTTATAATCAGCCTTCTTTTTGACTACTTGCCAGCCTCTGGCGCGGAGTGTGTCCTGAAGTGAAAGGACACATTCCGCGCCAGAGGGACGCTCAAAGTTGCAAAGTCAATTTTAAATGTCCGCCAAGTCCTTGCTGTATAATTTTCATTAATGTCGATAGTCTGATGTCCGATGAGTTATTTTCAATCCTTGAAATGTATGATTTATTTGTACCGCATTTTTCCGCAAGTTCTTCTTGTGTCATACCAAGTTTTGTCCTGGCCTCTTCGAGTAAAACACCAAGTCGGAAAGACTCAAATTGTTGTTCCCATTGTTCCCGTTTGGGTTGTCCTTTCTTCCCGTACTTTTTGTCGAGAATTTGGTCTAATGTTGTGATGTTACTCTTTGTTTTCATCCTGATATTCCTCCATTATTTTAAGTGCTTTTGTTGCTACCTACTTCAATTCTAATTTCATAAAGTCCCTTTGCCCCTTCCAAATGCTTAAAATACTTTTCCGGAACTTGTCGGGTTACGCGAATTAAATTCAATGTCCACTCAATTTTTGCTTGAACATTGTCCGACTGATTCTCATAGAAGTCGAGAAAATAGTTTTTATACGCGATTACTTGTCTCTCAAAAGTCATGGCACAAAGTTAACTATTTAGACAACTATTTCCAAATTTATTTTTGAAGATTTCTACCTGTGGAATGATTTATTTTGGCCTTGGATATAATATTCCGCAGCCTAACGCAGGGCGGATTGCGGGCGATACCCGGTGTATTGCTCTTGTGCAAATTAGAATTGAGGGCAATTGTATGGGCACGAATTTAGTGCAACAGGACTTCCTATCGGGTTTCGTCCCTCAACCACACGAAGCCTTAGTTATTATTGGCTGCTGGTGTTTTTATTTAAATCCATTTAATATAAGAACCGGTGATGTTAATCTTTCTGTAGAATTAGCAAAATCAATATTATCAGAGAAAATTAAGACTTCATCTCCAATTTTATTTGAGGCTCCTTGAGAAAGTTTATACATTATTTTTCTTTTCTCCGAGTAGAGATTCAATATAAAATCATGATTATCATAAGACACCATCCATTTTTTATTTAAGTACCTTACATATTTAGAAAGCTTTTGATGGTCTTTCTTTGTATAGAAGTTCATATATAAATCTGCTCCCTTTTGAAAATATGGTGGGTCTAAATAAATAAATATATCATCCTTTTTTTTGTTCAGCTTGTTAATAAATGCAATACCATCTTGATTTGAAACACTTATCCTATGCTTAAATCTTGCAATTTTTTGAATACGTGCTATTAAATCATCCTTATTGAAACGAGCATTAATTTTATAATTACCTTTTTGCTCAATACCCCCAATAATACCACCTTTAATTACACCAGATATATTTGTTCTATTTAAAAAAAATGTAGATTTTGCTAAATCATATACATTTGATTCAATAGCATTAATCTGAATTTCTTTAAAATATCTCCAATTATCTAAAGAAACTTCAACATCTGAAATCCAATCACAAAACCTATCAGTATCATTGATTACAGTTAACCAAAAGGCATAAATAGATTTATCATAGTCATTAATATAGATATGATTTACATATTCATCAAATAACAATCTTAATGCTAATCCTGCACCACCCGCATATGGCTCTGCATAGCTAACCCCTATTAAGTTATTTTCATAGAAAATATTTGAAACAAATGAAAATATAGAACTCTTTCCACCTGGATAACGCAATGGTGAAGGATACTTAATTATTACATTATTCTTTTCCATGCGTAATTGTAATTATTGCACCAATCATAAAAGAAATTGCCATTGTTTGTTCTATATTATTTGATGATTTATAATTATGTGCTCCAGTATGTAACAGTTGAACAATACTATTTTCAGTAACATTCTGATTCGACAATGTCGTTTTAATATCTTGGTCTAAGTTTGCTTTTGCATTTTTAAAATGTTTTTTAATCTAAGCGTGTTCAAAAAAAAGAGCCAGAATTATTTGGAGGAAAATTATATCTGAAAGCTGGAGAAGTAAGTAATTTGTACCGTGATATTTCTGATTTATTTGGCTTTTATAATGACAATAAACACTTACTTTCCGATTCATTTCCAAGTTTAATTAGAATGTCTTTACGCCTTTTATGCGAATCAGCAG
>JAMDDG010000140.1 GCA_023488865.1 Bacteroidota bacterium
ATGAAAAGTATCGCCATCTGGCTGGCCGACTCACTGATCCCTCAGGTTACGATCAGAACCGGACTAAAAGCCAAAGATTTTGCCCCGCCGGCCACAACCGAACAACCGAAAGAACGGGATCCGCTGATGCACAAAAAGATGTCGGCCCGTTGTTTCAGGGAGGTGCAAAGGGCATCTCTCAAAATTGGGCCAGACACCTTGCCTGCCAATGTTCCGATGCTTTTCATGCACGGCTCCCACGACAGGGTTTCGGCGCCGGCCGCTTCCGAAAAACTGGCCAACAGCCTTCCCGGCAGGGTGACTTACCGCGAATGGAAGGAGGGGCCGCACCAACTGCATGCCTGGGACCAGAACGACCGGGTGACCCGCTTTACCATCGATTGGATAAACAAACAGTTATGATAACTTTTCGCACTGAAGTCGGATTGCCCAAGGTTGCCAGGCAACTCTCCTACCGCCGGAATGCCCTGATGATAGGCTCCTGTTTTACCGAAAATATCGGCAACTACCTGCAAAAGAATTGCTTCCCGGTCCTGACCAATCCATGCGGGATATTGTACAATCCGGCATCGATGGCCGAATGTACCGACTTCCTGGTAAGGGAAAAACAATTTACAGCAGCCGATCTTTTCTATGCCAACGGACTCTGGAACAATTTTTATTTTCACAGCCGGTTTTCCCATCCGGACAAAGAAACTGCCCTGGCGGGGATGAACGATTCTGTTGCTGCCGCTGCCCGTCAGCTAAGATCGGCCTCCCATCTTTTTCTCACTTTTGGCACCTCGTGGGTCTATCGCGAAAAAGAGGGGAACAAGATCGTCGGAAACTGTCACAAACTTCCTGCCAACCGGTTTATCCGCGAACGGTTGTCGGTTGAAGCAATGTCGGTCCAATGGATCGAACTCCTCAACCGGCTCTTCATTCTCAATCCGGAGCTAAACGTCGTGTTCACAATTAGTCCGATACGGCATCTGAAAGATGGCAGCTACGAGAATCAGGTTAGCAAGTCGGCGCTTTTTCTGCTTGTTGATCAATTACTTTCCCATTTTGGTAACGGCAAAGTCACCTATTTCCCCTCCTACGAACTGGTGATGGATGAGCTGCGCGATTACCGATTTTATGCATCCGACATGTTGCACCTGAGCGAAACGGCAACCGCTTTTGTGCAGGAAAAATTCAACGATGTTTTCCTGGACAGCGAAAGCAAGGAGATCAGTTTCACGGTAGGAAAACTGGTTAAATCATTATCTCACAAACCATTTCAGGCGGAAAGTTCTGCCTACCAGGATTTGCTTTCCAAATTGAAGGAGGAAGCATCGAAAATCGAAGCCAACTATCCTTTTGTCGATTTGAAAAATTTAAGAATTGACATCATCCAAAAAAGGGGGTTTTAAATTTTTTTTAATCATAGCTTTACTTATTTTTAAAGAATCTAAGGTTGATTTTATATACCTTACATTCGTTGAAATCTAAAAGTTCGTAAATATGGGATACCTCAATTTTGATAAAGATAAATTAGTTAATTTATCCTATTCCCTGGAACGCGAAACGTTACGGACCAATCGTGGGGGCGCTTATACATCCACCACGCTGGCCGGTTGCAACACCCGGAAATACCACGGGTGGCTGGTCGTCCGGCTGGATGAGCTGGATGGTGGCAAGCATGTCCTTCTATCCTCTCTGGATGAATCAGTTATCCAACATGAGGCACAGTTCAATCTTGGGATTCACAAATATCCGGGCGATTTTTATGAACCGAAAGGCCACAAATACATCCGTAATTTTGAGTTTGACACCATTCCAAAGCATACCTACCGGGTTGGAGGGGTCATTCTGACAAGAACCCGGTTATTGGTTGAACACGAAAATCTGTTGTTGGTCAAATATACTTTGGAGGAGGCAAACAGTCCGACGAAACTGCGGTTCAGGCCGTTTATGGCCTTCCGCAGTGTGCACTCGCTCAGCAAGGCCAATCTTTACGCCAATTCTAAATATACTCCGGTTGCCAACGGAATAAGGATGAGCCTTTATGAAGGTTATCCCGAATTCTTTATGCAATTCTCCAAAGCCTGTGATTTTGTTCCGGTTCCCGACTGGTACAAAAACATTGAATACATCAGGGAGCAGGAGAGAGGTTACGAATTTCAGGAAGATCTTTTTGTCCCGGGCTATTTTGAGGTTTCAATCGAAAAAGGGGAATCAATTATTTTTTCCGCTTCTACTACCGTGCAGAAACCGTCCGAGTTCCTGAAAAGATACGATAAAGAGAAAATATACCGTATCCCAAGAGACTCCTTTATCAATTGTTTGCGCAATGCAGGTCAGCAGTTTATGTGGAAACGTCCCGACGGGCTCGATCTCATTGCAGGCTATCCCTGGTACGAATCTGTTTCAAGGCAAACCTTAATCGCGCTGCCGGGCATTTTCCTGCTAAATGGTGATCTTAAAAATTTCGAAGCCGTATTGCAGACTAACCTGAAGCGCTTAAAGAACGGACTTTTGCCCAAATACGCCGGACAAGAGAGCTTCTATGATGCGGCCGATGCCCCTTTGCTGGTTTTTTACGCCTTACAGCAACTTGCAAAAGTCCTGCCGGCAAGTGAGATTTGGACAACATACGGTCCTTCCTTAAAAGAGATTTTAAACCACTACCGTGAAGGCACCGATTTCAACATCCACATGCTGGAAAATGGTTTGATCTACGCCAAGAAAGAGGGTGTCGCCCTTACCTGGATGGACGATTATGTGGACGGAATCCCGGTCACCCCGCGGGGTGGATTGGCTGTTGAGATCAATGCTTTGTGGTACAATGCAATCTGTTTTGCCATCGAACTGGCCTCCGCTTCCGGCGACAAGGCCTTTGTGAAGGCATGGAAGGAACTTCCGGCGCTTGTTGCCGAATCTTTCCTCTCACTTTTTTGGTGCGAGGAGTGTGGTCAACTGGCCGATTACATCGATGGCGAATACACCGACTGGTCGGTAAGGCCCAATATGCTTCTGGCGGCAGCCCAGGATTTTTCGCCTTTGTCGCGCAGCCAGAAGAAAATGATCATCAGTACGGTACGAGACAAGTTGCTCACCCCGGTCGGGATTCGCACGCTCTCGCCGGAAGATGTCTCCTACAAAGGATTTTCAGGGGAACATGTCTGCAATTTTTCGGAGGCGGCACACCAGGGAACTGTGTATCCATTCCTGATCTATCCATTTGTGAAAACCTACCTGGAGGTGCACAGGTCAGGTGGTCTATCGTTTGCCAGGAACTGCCTGGAAGGGTTTAAAAACGAGATGTTCGAGAACTGCATCGGGACACTTTCTGAAGCATACGAGGGGAATCCGCCCCACACGGCAAAGGGCTCCGTATCGCAAGCCTGGAATGTGGCCGCAGTGATCATGGCCAATGCACTGGTGGAACAATTTGAAGAAGAAAACAGAAACAAAAGCTAACGGGACCAAAGATATGAAGGTACTGATGTTTGGATGGGAATTTCCCCCTCATATAAGTGGTGGATTGGGTACGGCAAGTTACGGCTTGACCAAAGGGTTGGCTCAGTTCAACGATATCGAGGTGCTTTTTGTGGTCCCGAAAGCTTACGGCGACGAAGACGATACGGCCGTAAAGAAGATCATTGGGGCCAACGAGATCACCATTACAAGGAAACATATACAGGTTCAAAATACTGAAAAACAAATCGATGTAACTGAGGTGCAATCAAATTTGATCCCTTATGCCGACCCTGAAGAGTTCTGGCAACTGACGCAACAGCGACTTTCCTCTTCTACCCGCTTTGTGCAGACAGATGCTCAGGGGAAAATCCCATTCTCCGGAAAATATGGGTCCAACCTGCTTGAGGAGATAGCCAATTATGCCATTGTCGCAGAGTACATTGGCCGCGAATATGATTTTGATGTGATCCATGCCCACGATTGGTTAGCCTATCCTGCCGGGATTGCCGCCAAAAGGGTGAGCGGGAAACCGTTAGTGATCCACGTGCATGCTACCGACTTCGACCGCAGCGGCGGGAGTGTCAACCCAAAAGTATACAGCATCGAAAGGGAAGGTATGGAAGTTGCAGACCAGATTATCACCGTTAGCAACCTTACCAAAAAGATCGTGATCGAAAAATACGGCATCGATCCGGGAAAGATTACAACCGTCTATAATGCGGTGGAACCCGTCGAAAACAAAGATGCTGAATGCTTAAAGAGAGGCATTAACGACAAGATCGTCACTTTTTTGGGCCGCATCACCCTGCAGAAAGGACCCGAATATTTCATCGAAGCAGCCTATCAGGTACTGAAACGCACCGACAACGTCCGGTTTGTGATGGCAGGGAGCGGCGACATGATGGAGAAGATGATCAGGCGAACAGCCAGGCTGGGTATTTCAGACCGGTTTCATTTTACCGGTTTCCTTCGCGGAGAGGATGTTTTCGAAATGTTCCGAATGAGCGATGTTTATGTGATGCCCTCTGTTTCAGAACCCTTTGGGATTTCTCCCTTAGAAGCCATGATGACAGATGTGCCCGTTATCATCTCGAAGCAATCCGGTGTTGCCGAAATTCTTACCCATGCACTCAAAATTGATTTTTGGGATATCAATGCCATGGCTGATGCCATTTATGGGATTATCAAATACCCTGCCCTCTCTGCCATGTTCAAAAAATTTGGCCGCGTTGAGGTTGATAACCTGCAATGGAAACATTCTGCAGGCCATGTTCGTGAAGTTTACAAAAAAGCAATCAGATAAATCACTTCGATAAGAGTTCAAACCATGAAGACAATCTGCCTGAATTTTCAAATACACCAGCCTTTTCGCTACCGCAAGTATCGTTTTTTTGATATTGGTAATGATTCCTATTATTACGATGACTATGCCAATGAAACCATCTTGCGAAAAATGGCCGATAGTTGCTATCTTCCTGCCAATCACATTCTTCTGAAGCAAATTAGAAAATGCAAAGGAAAATTTAAAGTATCCTTTTCTATCTCTGGTATCGCTTTGGACCAATTTAAACTTTATGCGCCTGAAGTAATCGATTCTTTTAAAGAATTGGCGGCAACCGGTTGTGTGGAGTTTCTATCGGAAACTTATGCCAATTCGATGGCTTCACTTGTTGATGATCAAATATTTGCAGAGCAAGTAAAAGCTCACGACGATTTGATTGAAGCGCTTTTTCAACAAAGGCCCAAAGTTTTTCGCAACACGGAAATGATCTACTCAGATGAGTTGGGCGACCTTATTTATCGTTTAGGTTTCGAGACCGTCATCACAGAGGGGGCAAAACACATTCTTGGATGGAAAAGTCCCAACTACCTCTATTGCAATGCCCTCAATCCAAGACAAAAAGTGCTGATGCGTAACTTCCGGCTCAGCGACGACCTCTCGTTCCGCTTTTCCAATTCGTCCTGGAACGAATATCCGCTCACCGCATCAAAAATGGCCAACTGGCTGGTTGAACTTCCCAAAAATGAAGAGATTGTCAATATTTTTGTGAATTACGAGACATTTGGGGTCATTCAAAAGAAAAATAGTGGGATTTTCGACTTTCTGGATAGCTTACCGGAGATGATTTTGAAATCCAAAGAGCTCTCCTTCTCAACACCAAGTGAGGCGGTTAAAGTGCTGCAGCCAGTTTCTGCCGTACATGTGTTGCATCCTATCTCCTGGGCAGATGAAGAACGTGACCTTTCGGCCTGGTTGGGGAATGAACTTCAGAAAGAAGCATTTAACCACCTCTATGAACTTAAAGAAAGAGTAAAAAAATGCACCGATCCGGCACTCTTAAAGGATTGGACCTACCTGCAATCCAACGATCACCTCTATTACATGTGTACCAAATTTTTCTCCGACGGTGAAGTGCACAAATTTTTCAACCCTTACGGAAATCCTTATGAAGCATTTATCAACTACATGAACGTGTTGAGCGATTTTACCCTGCGGTTGAACACATTGGTCCCAATCAATGAAAACGAATCTGAATTGACAAAACTGAAACTGGCCTTTGAAGAGAAAACAAAAAAATTGGAAGAGGCAGAGCTGGAGCTGAAGCAACTCAGAAAACCCAAAGCCACAAAACAAAAAGTGGGTACTGAGAAAAAAATTGTAACAAAACCAAAAAAGGCTCAAAAAACTGCTTCTAAATAACTTGTGTAATGTAAAGTAAATGTTATAATTACGGTAACATTGTAAATCTGGAGCCGTATTTATTTAAAAATGATCGTCGAAATTGGTATCATTGCGACCCAATAAAACGACACTTTTGATGTGTCTCGTTGTGTTAATTTATTTGAAAGAATGGAAGAAACTTATTTTAAAAATCTGAGACAACCTGAAAATAGTAACCCTACCTGGAAAAAAATCATCGTGGAGTCCTCTTTACCGGCTGAACTCTCTACGCTTCGTTCTATTTCCCGAAATCTTTGGTGGGCCTGGAATATTGATGCGAGAGCGCTTTTCAACGAAATCGATCCGGTAATCTGGGAAAATTGCGGACACAATCCGATTATTTTGTTGGAAGAAACCAGTCACGATCGTTTTTTGGAGCTGAAATCGGATGCCTCCTTTGTTCTCAGAATGAAATCGGTTGAAATTCAATTCAATAAATATTTAAAAGAAAGAAAGAAATTACGCGGGCCAAAAATTGCTTACTTCAGCATGGAATTTGGCCTTCATTCCAGTTTGAAGATTTATTCAGGCGGCCTGGGTGTACTTGCCGGTGATTACCTCAAAGAGGCAAGTGATTCCAAAGTAAACATGACAGCCATTGGACTGTTGTACCGATTTGGTTATTTCAAACAGGTGATCTCCGCGAATGGCGAACAGTTGGCTATTTACGAACCGGAACATTTTTCAAAGTTACCGATTCAACCGGCTCTCGATGAAAAGGGAGAATGGATCATTGTCGAAGTCCAGATGCCCGATCGGCTCGTTTTTGTTAGGGTCTGGAGCGTTTACGTAGGGAATGTTATGCTCTACTTGCTCGATACTGATTATGAGGGCAATCAGGAACAAGACAAGTCAATCACTCATTATCTTTATGGCGGCGATAATGAAAATCGCCTCAAACAGGAGATGGTCCTCGGATTGGGCGGAATTCGCGCATTGGAAAGGCTTGGCATTCAATCCGATATATACCATTGTAACGAAGGGCATGCCGCATTCATCGGACTTGAGCGTATTTCCCTCTTAATAAAACAATCAAATTTAGAGTATTCCGAAGCTAAAGAGATTGTCAGGGCTTCTACCCTTTTTACTACGCATACTCCTGTCCCGGCCGGTCACGACTCATTCCCGGACGACCTTTTTAGATCATACATGAACCCAGTTGCCCTTCAGCTCGGGTTAACCATGGATAAATTGATGCTGCTTGGGAAAGCAGACAGCAACGAAAGCCGGTTCAACATGAGTTTTCTTGCGGCCAATCTTTCACAAGAGATTAACGGCGTAAGCAAACTGCACGGCGATGTAAGCAAAAAACTACTGAGTGAACTCTACCGTGGTTTCTTACCTGAAGAACTGGAGAATATAGGCTTTGTCACCAATGGGGTACACTATCCGACTTGGGCAGCTCCGGATTGGAAAGCAGTGCACGATCAAATTCTCTCTGCGGAAGAGATGGCTGATGATATCCACGAGTATGAAGAAGTTGGGGTAATGCGTGCCTGGAGAAATATTTACAAGACTCAGGACATGTTGATTTGGGAGACCAAATCCAAGCTTAGGGAACATCTGATTGAATACATCAAAAGACGTTTTACGGATATTCACATTCAAAGGAACGAGAACCCGAAATATATTTCGGAGGTCATTTCCAAGTTAAGCCCCAAAGCTTTAACGATTGGTTTTGCCAGGCGTTTTGCTACTTACAAAAGGGCACACTTACTTTTCCGTGATCTCAGCCGTCTGGCTAAAATTATCAACAACCCCGACCGACCTGTCCAGTTTCTCTTTGCAGGGAAAGCGCATCCTGCCGACAAAGCCGGTCAGGACCTGATCAAATACATCATCGACATTTCAAAAAGACCTGAATTTGTGGGCCGAATCCTTTTCATACAGAACTACGACATGAACATCGCCAAGATGTTGGTTCAGGGTTGCGATGTATGGATGAACACGCCTACCCGGCCATTGGAAGCTTCCGGTACATCCGGAGAAAAAGGGGTGATGAACGGAACCCTCCACTTCTCGGTGCTTGACGGTTGGTGGGTAGAAGGTTACAAACAGGATGCCGGGTGGGCATTGCCACTCGAAAACTCCTTCGATAACCCGGAACTGCAGGATGAGCTCGATTCGGAAGTAATCTATGGAATCCTCGAAAACGAAATAGTACCGGCCTATTATTACCGTAACGACAAAAACATTCCCGTTCTTTGGGTCGACTTTATCAAAAATACTTTTGCCGAAGTTGCTCCGCAGTTTACTACCAAAAGGATGATGAAGGATTATTTCACCCGCTATTATATTCCACAATCCGAGCGAACAACGCTCCTGAGATCCGACAATTTCCAAAAAGCGAAAGAACTTGCAGCCTGGAAAGCAAAGATTTTAAATGTCTGGAACACAATTGAAGTGAAAGATATCCAGATTTCAGACGGTATCCCCAATACCTATGAAATGGGGAAAGCTTACCCTTCCAGGGTTACACTGGATCTGAAAGGATTGTCTACTGAAGAAATCGGTGTTGAACTGATTATAGCTACCGGTAACGATCAACCCCGTTTTGTTGAAAAGTATGAATTTTACGGCGAGAACCAAAATGACGGACTGGCACATTACCTGCTGGAGTTAATTTTGAAAAAGCCGGGCACTTACAATTACGGGTTGAGGATCTACGCAAAGAACGCCGCTCTTCCTAACCGTCAGGATTTTAGATTGTTGAAGTGGCTTTGATGCCAATGTATCACAATTTATTGTACAGTAGTTTGTGAAGGAGATCGTCTTTGTATTTAGGGGAGACTTTCAACTGCACCCCAGTTTTTAATTCAACCAATCCACCATTTGCTTTAATATAACGCACAACATTCGCCAAATTTACCAGATGGCTTCTGTGAATTCTTATAAATCCCAAAGGGGTCAGGAGATTTTCAAACTCTAAGAGGGTTCTGCTTACAACCTTTTCACCCTCATCTTTGAATATGATCCGGGTATAGTTTCTTAATCCTTCACAACGTAAAATTTTGTCAACTTCAATGATGGCAAAACCATTCAAATCCGGCAATGCAATCGTCTTAGACCCATTCTCTCCATTGGATAGGAGATTGGTTTTAAGCTCATTGACTGCAATTTTGTTTTCGACTTTCCTGATTTTGGGTATCCTCGAAATAGCTTTGGCCAGTTCCTCTATATTAATGGGTTTCACAATATAGTCGAAAGCGGAATACTTGAATGCTTTAATGGCATATTCACTGTATGCAGTGATAAATATTATCTTAAAATCGATTTTCTTTATCTTATCCAACAGATCAAATCCGGTCCCATCGGGCATGCTGATGTCCAAAAATACCAAATCGGGATGAACACGTTCTATTAACAATACTCCCTCCCCGACTGATCCTGCTTCACCTAACAATTCAACATTTTCAGGTGTATTTTTAAGTATCTCCCTCAAAACCATTCTTGAGATATTATCATCATCTATAATTACTGAACTTACCATAGAAAAATTAGTATATAATAAAATTTTTGGGGCTTTGTGTTTTTATCTCTTTGATAAACGCCCAATCCATCCTATTCAACATAGGATTAGTATATAAACAAAGCAAATCCGAAAAGGATTTAAAAAATTGAATATTTTTTCAATAAAACACAAATTCCTTATTATTTCAGATATTTGTAAAAAAATCCGATGGCAGTTATCCTTTGTTTAGAAACATCAACAGAAGTATGTTCAGTTGCCCTATCCGTCGATGGGAACCCGGTTGTTGAGCGGGAAGACAAAAGCGGGAAAAACCATGCCATGTTACTTGCCCGATTCGTAGAGGAAGTGATGACGGCAAAAAATTTACAGTATAACCAACTCAATGCAATAGCCGTTTCCGGTGGCCCGGGTTCTTATACCGGACTACGTATCGGCGTCTCAACTGCCAAAGGGCTTTGTTATGCATCGGGGTTACCCTTGATTGCCATTCCTTCCCTGAAAGCTATGGCCCATCACGTCATCAGCAATCCGTCAATTTTTGGTTTCGTGGGGAAAGAGTCACTTTTATATTGCCCGATGATTGATGCAAGGAGAATGGAAGTGTATGCGGCAATCTATGATAATCACTTAACTAAAATCAGGGACATACAGGCTGACATAATTGACCATCTGTCATTTACTGAATTCCTTCAAAATCAAAAAATACTTTTTTTCGGAAATGGCGCCGACAAGTGCAAAATGACCATTCAACATCCCAATGCACTGTTTCTGGATAACATCAGCGCTTCCGCAAGCTATATGGCCGTTCCCGCAGAAGCCGCTTTTGCTGCAGGAAACTTCGTGGATGTTGCATATTACGAACCATTTTATCTGAAAGATTTTGTGGCTACAATACCGACAAAAAACGTCTTTCATTCAAAAAAGGATTAATTTAACAGACGAATAGCAATCAGCCGGCATGGAAAAAATTCTGATCATCACCTACTATTGGCCGCCGAGTGGAGGGGCAGGCGTTCAGAGATGGCTGAAATTCTCGAAATATCTTCCTGAATTTGGCTTCGAACCCATTATCCTGACAGTAGATGAAAATCAAGCTTCTTATGCCCAACATGATTACTCTCTTTTAAAGGAAATTAACCCGGATCTTTCGGTGTACAAAACAAAAACTTTCGAACCCTATAACCTCTACCGGAAGCTCACAAATAAAAAAGAGATCCCATACGGGGGATTTTCCAATCAAAAAAAGGTTACTTTCTTCGAAAAATTGACAAGGTTTATACGTGGAAACCTCTTCGTTCCTGATCCCCGAAAAGGATGGAACAGGTACGCGCTAAAAAAAGCGATTGAACTGGTCAATGCCGAACAGATCGGAGTTGTGGTCACCTCCGGCCCGCCTCATTCTACCCATTTGATCGGGCGAAGAATAAAAGAACGGACCGGTATCAGATGGATCGCCGATTTCAGGGATCCCTGGACAGATATCTACTACTACAAAAGCCTCTATCATTCGAAATTGGCGACACGGTTCGACCGGTACCTGGAGAAAAGCGTACTGACTGAAGCAGACAAGATCATCACCGTCAGCGAGGAGGTAGGCAAACTCCTGTTGCAAAAAATCCCTGGGCACATAGAAAAAATTGTGGTCATCCCCAATGGTTACGACGAAGAGGATTTTGATTTGGTTGAACCGGTCCGAAATGAAAAATTCACCATTACCTATACCGGGACTATCTCTATCAGCTACCGGATAGATCAGTTTATAGAGGCTGTTTGCCAACTTCCCGATAGGGTAAAAGAACAACTCAAAATTCGTTTTGTTGGAAATGTCCCCGACGAAATCATTGATCTTTTCCACAGGAAAAACCTGGGGGCCCTGATCGAAGTGCTGGGATATGTTCCGCACAAACAGGCGATCAGTCAGATGTTGGGCGCCTCCATCCTGCTGATGGCCATCCCTGATTCGCCTGACAACAAGGGAATTGTAACCGGAAAATTTTTTGAATACCTGGCTGCTAAAAGGCCAATCCTTGCCATCGGTCCCTTGGATGGAGAGGTAGATCGCATGATTAATAAATGTCATGCCGGAAAACTTGTTTCTTACGATGAGACGGGGGAAATGCGCCTTTTCATCCTCGAAATTTTTGAGCAGGAACAACGAGGGCAAAAGGGAAGCCAAACTAAGGGTACCGAACAATACACCAGAAGAAACCTTACAAAGGAGTTAACCGAGAATCTCTGAACCAAAATCCCATGATGAACGATAAAGAAACCAA
>JAMDDG010000033.1 GCA_023488865.1 Bacteroidota bacterium
CCACGCTGAACCAACAGATTGGCTATGGCCATATCTACATTCAGCGCAGCTGAAAGTTGCTTGATATCGTTGATATCAGCTTGTTCCTTCAGTTTCCAGAGTTTTTGCATGCTTTCCTTTTTACGGGCAGTTTTTGAATAATTTCCCAAATATACCTTTTTGCCTTGTAGCGACAAAGATAAATGAGAGGGAAGGATCAATTCTTGAGGAAGAAATTTGGATATTTTGTTTATTGAGTTTATATAAAGGCATTTAGATTCCCCGGAAAAGAAGGTCCACTTGTTCTTGCACCGGCAGGGGCCTGATGAAAATAAGGATATCTTTTTTATCTTTGCACGTAATTTTTTCACAAAAAAAGGATCATTAATTAAAGATGAGCAATAATTTAGAGTTAAGTGAGCAGGAAATAATCCGACGAAATTCCCTGCAGAAACTCCGTGATCTGGGTATCAACCCATACCCCGCGAATGAATTCAAGACCAATACATCTTCCAAACAAATATTAGATCAATACGACCCAGATAAGAAAAATTTCCAGGATGTTACCATCGCCGGCAGGCTGATGGGCCAACGGATCATGGGGAAAGCCTCCTTTGCCGAAATACAGGACGAAAGCGGGCGGATACAGCTCTATATCAACCGGGATGAAATTTGTCCCGATGAGGATAAGACCCTCTACAACGAAGTTTTTAAAAAATTACTCGATATCGGCGATATCATTGGCGTTAAAGGTTATGTATTTGTCACCCAGATGGGGGAGACCTCTATCCATGTAAAAAGCCTGACCCTCCTGAGCAAATCAATTCGGCCGCTTCCGGTTGTCAAAGAAAAGGAGGGGATGTTGTTCGACGCATTCACGGATCCTGAACAGCGGTATCGCCAGCGCTACCTCGATTTGATTGTTAATCCGCAGGTGCGGGAGGTGTTTGTTAAGCGTACGCAGATCATTAACAATATGCGGGAATTTTTCAACCTGAAGGGTTATCTGGAAGTTGAGACACCCATTCTTCAACCCATTCCCGGCGGAGCAGCAGCGCGTCCTTTTATCACCCATCACAATGCTTTGAATATACCCCTCTACCTTCGGGTGGCCGACGAATTGTATCTGAAACGCCTGATTGTGGGTGGATTCGAAGGGGTGTACGAGTTTGCCAAAGATTTTAGGAACGAAGGGATGGACCGTACCCACAACCCCGAATTCACTGTCATGGAAATCTATGTAGCCTACAAAGACTACAACTGGATGATGGAGATGACCGAAGAGATGATCGAACGGGTTGCCCTTGCGCTTCATGGGACGACCCAAGTCACCGTAGGCGATAAGTCAATCGATTTCAAGCGTCCTTTCAAAAGAATTACCATGACCGATTCCATCAAAGAGTTCACCGGTATCGATATTCTGGGAATGGATGAAATTGCCCTAAGGGCAGCCTGTAAGGAGATTGGCGTAGAAGTGGACGAAACCATGGGAAAAGGAAAAATAATTGATGAAATATTTGGTAAAAAGTGCGAAGGTCACTACATTCAACCCACTTTTATTTTGGATTATCCGGTCGAAATGTCTCCCTTGTGCAAGAAACACCGGGATAATCCCGACTTGACTGAACGTTTTGAGTTAATGGTCAATGGCAAAGAGCTTTGTAATGCCTACTCCGAATTAAATGATCCGATCGACCAACTTGCCCGATTTCAGGAACAGTTGCGGTTATCCGAAAAAGGAGACAACGAAGCGATGTTTATTGACATGGATTTTGTCAGGTCACTGGAATATGGAATGCCTCCGACTTCCGGTATGGGAATCGGAATTGATCGTTTGACCATGTTGATGACCAATTCACTTTCCATACAGGATGTGTTGCTCTTTCCGCAGATGAAACCGGAGAAAAGGGCCGAAGAAGATTCCGACGAAATGTTCGAGGCATTGGGCATACCCTCCGAATGGGTTGAAGTGCTTCGCAAAATGAACTACAAAAAGGTCGCTCAACTGAAAGAGGTGAAAGCATCCAAAATGTTCAACGACCTGTGCGGGTTCAACAAGAAAAATCATCTCGGACTTACCAACCCGGGCATGGATGAGGTGACGAAGTGGTTAAACTAATATTTCACACCAATGACGGAAATCAGTGAGAAAAGCCGTGTAGCAATTATCGGCAGTGGAAGTTGGGCAACCGCGCTCGCTAAATTGTTGATGTACAATATACCAGAGATAAATTGGTATATACGTAACCAGGACAACATCGATCTTTTCAAAAAATTCCGCCACAATCCCAATTACCTCCGCTCCGTAGAATTTGATGTTTCCAAAATCAATTTCTACAACGATATCAATAAAGTTGTGGAGGACTCAGATATTCTGGTTTTTGTGACACCTTCGGCCTTTCTGAAAGACACGCTCCGTCACATGACGGCAGAAATAGGGGATAAATTTGTCGTGTCTGCCATCAAAGGGATCATCCCGGAAGGAAATCTTTTTGTGGGGGAATATTTTCACGAATTTTACGACTTGCCATTTGAACAGTTTTGTGTCATTGCGGGCCCTTGTCACGCGGAAGAGGTAGCCAGGGATCTTCTCTCCTATCTTACGATCGCCAGTCCGGACGTCAAAAGGGCACGGCAATTTGCCATGCTGCTCGAAAGCAACTCGCTCCGCACCCATATCTCGGATGATATCTGGGGTACCGAATATGCTGCCGTTCTGAAAAACATCATGGCCATTGCCGCCGGGATCTCACATAGCTTGCGTTACGGGGACAATTTCCAGGCAGTACTGATGTCGAATGCCATTCAGGAGATCAAACGTTTTGTGGATACGGTCCACCCGATCACGCGGGACATCAAATCTTCGGCTTATCTGGGTGACCTTCTCGTAACCGGATACTCCCATTTTTCGAGAAACCGCACCTTTGGTACCATGATCGGCAAAGGATATACCGTCCGTTCGGCCATGCTCGAAATGGATATGATTGCCGAAGGCTTCTATGCCACCAAATGTATCAAAGAGCTCAACGAACAATACATGATCAATATGCCGATCACCGATTCCGTTTACAACATCATTTACGAAAACATCTCACCGGCCATCGAAATGCGGCTGCTCACGGAATACCTGCGGTAGGAAGAAACGAGAAGGGGCGAGTGGGCGAAGAAGTGACTTGGAGAGTGGGTGAATGCGACTCCATGCCGACTCGATGAAACGGTGAAGGGGCGACAGGGAGAAGGGGCGAGTGGGAGAAAATAAGTAACGGGCGCGAAATTCTTCGGCTGAAGGCCGAATACATTACAGCACAGGGCAACGCCCTGTGAAACTGATTTGAATTTATACATATTACGATTATAAAATTATAAAATGAAGAACATTGGATTATACCTCGAAAACGTTCATGGCACTGTGCCTCAATCAAAAATCGACAGCTTCAGGCAACAGGTAGAAGCTGCCAACCTTTCACAGGGTAGAAGCTGCCAACCTTTCACTGCACCAAAAAACCGGCAAAGGCAATGATTTTCTTGGTTGGGTAGATCTGCCAGGTTCTATTTCCGAGTTCGAATTGTCAGAAATCGAAAAGACAGTTCAAAAACTTCAGGTCAAACACCTTGAGATATTTGTGGTCATTGGTATCGGTGGTTCATACCTGGGATCGAAAGCCGTTATCGATGCGTTGTCCGACTCCTTTGTAAACATCAAAGGCTCTTTTGAAGCTCCCCTGATTGTCTTCGCCGGACAAAACATTAGCGAGGACTACCTTTTCGAACTTCGCGATCTGCTGGATTCCAAAGACTGGGCTTGTGCCGTTATCTCAAAATCAGGTACCACCACTGAGCCGGCCCTGGCTTTCAGGTTACTAAAACAAGATCTGGAAGAGAAATATGGGGTTGAAGAGGCACGCAAAAGAATTATCGCCGTCACCGATGCAGAAAGAGGCGCCCTGAAAACTCCGTTATCTCAAAATCAGGCACCACCACTGAACCTGCCCTGGCTTTCAGGTTACTAAAACAGGACCTGGAAGAGAAATATGGGGTTGACGAAGCCCGCAAAAGAATTATCGCCGTCACCGACGCGGAAAGAGGCGCCCTGAAAACATTGGCCAAAGAGGAAGGTTACAAAACTTTCGTTATCCCGGATGATATCGGTGGTCGTTATTCCGTATTGACCCCCGTTGGTCTAATCGCCATCGGGATGGCCGGATTTGACATCCGCCAACTGATAAAAGGGGCCATCGATATGGAAAATGCCTGTGGCGCAAAGGTCCCGTATGATCAAAATCTGGCTTGCCGGTATGCTGCTGCCAGAAATGCCCTTTACCAATCCGGTAAGAAAATCGAAATCCTGGTTAACTTCAATCCCAAACTCCACTTCTTCGCCGAGTGGTGGAAACAACTCTACGGTGAGAGCGAAGGCAAGGAACACAAAGGCATCTATCCAAGCAGTGTAGACTTTTCAAGCGATTTACACTCGATGGGCCAATACATCCAGGAAGGTGAAAGGACCCTGTTCGAAACCGTACTCTCTATCGAAGAGGTCAACAACGAATTGTTCGTTCCCGAGGACGAGGCAGATCTGGATGGTCTCAATTTCTTAGCAGGAAAGCGGGTCGATGAAGTGAACAAGATGGCCGAACTCGGTACCTCCCTGGCACATGTCGACGGTGGCGTTCCCAATATCCGGATCACGGTCCCAAAATTAGATGAATACTATCTGGGACAACTGATTTATTTCTTTGAATTAGCTTGCGGAATCAGTGGTTATGTGCTGGATATCAATCCATTTGATCAGCCAGGCGTAGAAAGCTACAAGAAAAACATGTTCGCATTGCTGAATAAGCCCGGTTATGAGAAAGAGAGCAAAGCCATTCAGGAAAGATTGAAGTAAGCAAATATGTTGCAAGGTATCCCATTCTTTTTCAGAAAATCAGCCGACAAACTTTTGCTCTGTCTGATGGTTTTCCCATTCGTATTGACTTCTTGTTTTCCCGGACAACCGGAAAAACAAGTTGCTAAGGAAAAATCAGGGGAAGAGCGGGCAAATAACACGGATATATCCCATCTTTCAACGTTAACTGTCACGGACAATATCACTTACAGCAATGTGCTGGATGATCTGGACAGAAACGACCTTCAAAACATAGACCTTGCACTCACTTTGTTTTCCAACAACAAGGCAGACTCACTGAGCCGCGACTCCATGCTGGTCTCCTTTACCGAGTTCATGACTTCGGAGATTCAAGGGTACTATGACGGTCATCTGAACGGTAACCAGGATTTAATCAGGCACTTTGAAAACAAAGGAGATCAATCTGAAACTCAAAAATTGATTTCAATGCTTGCTACCCATGGTATTAAACTCTCTTTCAGGGAAGGGGATTTCTACCTTGAACCCGATCTGGCATTCATTTATGACCGTTTAAACGGGGCATTGACTGTTAGTAGCCGCGATTACTTGCAGGTAAAGATCAGCTTAGCCAATGGACTCAATACAGACAGCGGTCAACCGGTCTCAGCCCCTGATTCCCTGGCGCATAATATCATCGCCTGGGAAGATTTCATGGTAAAAAATCCCGGGTACCTTTTAAAGGATGAAATTCAGGCCCAGTACATTGATGCAATGGCAGCCTATTTATCAGGCACGGAACAATTGCCCCTGTTCGATCCTGATACCAAAATGATTGAGGCAAAATACCAGTCATCCTATCTTCGATACCTCAAAGAATACCCTGACCGGGGAAGCGCCAGAATCGTAAAAAAATTCTATGACCTCCTTGATTCAAAGGGGTTTAAATACGATGAAGAACTGGATTCATTTTTATCCGATGTCAATTTTATCCCAACGCAAACTCCGCAATGAGTACGACCCCATTCAACAGGCAGAAATCCAAAGTAACTCAGTTAACGGTAACAAAGTCAGCACGTTTGATGGAATTCCTGATTGAGCAACTGAAAGGCAAAAGCCGGACTACCATTAAATCCTTGCTGGCACACAGGCAGGTCTCCGTTGGGGCTCATACGATCACGCAATTCGACTTTCCGCTGGAACCAAATCAATTTGTCACAATTAACTGGGGGGTTGTGCCCGAACAAACCCGCCTTCGCGGAGTCCGCATTTTGTTTGAAGATCCATACCTGATTGTCATTGACAAAGAGGCCGGCATGCTTTCAATTGCCACGGCCAAGGAGAAGTTGCTGACCACCTATTCCATCCTGAGTTCCCATGTCAAGAAGGAAGATCCAACTAACCGCATATTTGTTGTGCACCGGCTCGACCGCGACACATCCGGTGTGATGATGTTTGCAAAAAGCGAAAAGGTGCAGGAGATCATGCAAAAAGCCTGGCAAGAAGCAGTTATCAGGCGATCGTACATCGCTGTTGTTGAAGGAATTGTTGAAAAAGATAAGGATACCATCCGTTCTTTCCTGAAGGAGAACAAGATGCTCTTCATGTACTCTACCAAAGTCCCGGGAGAAGGAGACGAAGCCATCACTCATTACAAGGTACTGAAACGGAGCGAGGAGTTTACCCTTTTAGAAGTTGAACTTGAAACCGGTCGCAAAAACCAGATCCGCGTGCACATGAAAGAGTTGGGACATCCCGTAGCCGGAGATAAAAAATATGGCTCCAAATTAAATCCGCTGCGCCGTACCTGTCTTCATGCCAACATTTTGGCATTCAAACACCCGATAACCGGCGAAGAGCTCAGCTTTGAAACGCCACCGCCACACCGGTTTCTGACGCTGTTTTCCTGAAGGGGGATAATTATAGAAAGGGTTCTGGTCATTATATATAGAAAGAATATAAATAGCATCTTTTTGACACTTCAATTTGTTTAACAATACTTGAACTTCTAAATTTGAGACGGCTTAAAAACACTTTCTTCTAAATAAATAACTAATACAAGATTTATGAGCAGTTTCATGAGCGCCTCCATCGGGCGGAAATTCTTAATGAGCTTAACCGGACTTTTCCTGATCTCATTTCTCTGTATTCACCTCACTTTGAATCTGTTTCTGACATTTGACGATTCCGGGAGCCTCTTCAACCTTGCCGCTCATTTTATGGCAACGAACCCTATCATCCGAATTATTGAGCCTTTGCTGGCCATTGGGTTTGTGATCCATATCATCTGGTCGGCCTGGATTACCTTAGAAAACATGAGGGCACGCCCGCAAAAGTACGAATACGGCGATCAGTTGCTTAGTTGGTGGGCCCCCGCTAAAAATATGTTTATCCTGGGTGGAATGGTGCTGATTTTTTTGGTGGTTCACATTGCCAATTTCTGGGTAAAGTTGAAGTTCACAGGCGTAGACGGAGTCGTTGTCAACGGGGTAGAAATGCACAATGCCTATGCGTTGGTGAGCAATCTCTTCCTAAACCGTTGGTACGATCTGCTTTACATCGCTGGTGGTATACTGATCGGCCTTCATATCAGTCATGGCTTCTGGAGTGCATTTCAAACCATTGGTTTCAGCAACCAGATCTGGCTGAAGAGATTGAAAGCGGTGGCGTTCACCATAGGTGCAATCTTTGCTATCGGATTTTCCTACATCCCGATTTACTTTATGATTAAATTCTAAACTGAACTTCAAAGTTTCCAAAGATATGAGCGAACTAAATTCAAAAATACCTTCCGGGCCGATAGCCGAAAAATGGACTAACCACAAGGCTAAGATCAAAGTCGTCAGTCCGGCCAACAAACGCAAACTCGAAGTAATCGTTGTCGGTACAGGCCTTGCCGGAGCTTCAGCAGCCGCTTCGCTGGCAGAGATGGGTTACAATGTTAAATCTTTCTGTTACCAGGATAGCCCCAGAAGGGCACATTCGATTGCCGCACAAGGCGGGATCAATGCTGCAAAGAACTATCAGAACGACAATGATTCCGTCTATCGTCTTTTCTATGATACCATCAAAGGAGGGGATTACCGCTCACGCGAGGCCAACGTGCACCGTCTGGCGGAGGTCTCCCCCAACATCATTGACCAATGTGTAGCACAAGGGGTTCCATTTGCCCGTGAATATGGAGGTACCCTTTCCAACCGCTCTTTTGGCGGTGTATTGGTAAGCCGTACTTTCTATGCTCGTGGACAGACCGGTCAGCAATTGCTGTTGGGCGCCTATTCGGCGCTTAACCGTCAGATTCAGGAGGGCGGGGTAAAGATGTATACCCGCCACGAAATGCTCGATTTGGTTGTTATTGACAGTAAAGCACGGGGCATCATTGCCCGCGACATGGTAACCGGAGAGGTGAAACGATTTGGCGCACATGCAGTGGTTCTTGCAACTGGTGGCTATGCCAACGTCTTCTTCCTGTCAACCAATGCAATGGGCTGCAATGCCTCAGCCTCGTGGGTTGCTTACAAAAAAGGCGCCTTCTTCGCCAATCCCTGCTATGTACAGATTCACCCTACCTGTATCCCGGTTCACGGGTCACAGCAATCCAAGCTGACCCTGATGTCGGAGTCATTGCGTAACGACGGCCGCGTTTGGGTACCACGAAAGAAAGAAGATGCCGAGAAATTGAGAAGGGGAGAAATTAAGCCCAACGATATTCCGGATGAAGACCGTGATTTCTATCTCGAACGAAGGTACCCGTCTTACGGGAACTTAGTGCCGAGGGATGTCGCTTCACGGGCTGCCAAAGAGCGTTGCGATGCCGGTTTTGGCGTAAACAGAGAGGGGCAGGCTGTTTTCCTCGATTTCAAATATGCGATTGAACGGTTAGGACAAGATACCATCGCCAAACGTTACGGCAATCTTTTCCAGATGTACGAAAAGATTATGGATGTTGATCCTTACAAAGAACCGATGCAGATTTACCCTGCCATCCACTACGCCATGGGCGGCACCTGGGTTGATTATAACCTGATGACTTCCGTACCCGGACTCTATTCATTGGGAGAGGCCAACTTCTCCGACCATGGCGCCAACCGGTTGGGCGCATCCGCGCTGATGCAGGGATTGGCCGATGGTTATTTTGTATTGCCCTACACCATTGGTGATTACCTGGCCAATGAAATCATGGTGCCAAAAATTAATACCAATCTGCCTGAGTTTGAGGCAGCCGAAAAAGCAGCAGTAAGTAGGCTTGAACAGCTTTTCAACATCAAGGGTAAGACCCCGGTCGACCATTTTCATAAAAAACTGGGAGCTATCCTATGGGAATTTGTCGGGATGTCGCGCAACGAAGCCGGGCTGAAAAAAGCCATCGAAGAGATCAAGAAACTACGCAAAGAGTTTTACGCCGATTTGTTGGTTCCCGGAGAGCTTAAAAATGTAAATCCAGAGTTGGAAAAGGCCGGGCGCGTGGCTGATTTCCTCGAATTTGGCGAGCTCTTGGCCCGCGATGCACTCAACCGCAAAGAATCCTGCGGGGGCCACTTCCGCGAAGAGTCTGCCACCGAAGAAGGAGAAGCCAAACGTGACGATGAAAATTTTGCTTATGTGGCTGCATGGGAATACAAAGGAGTTGATGAAGAACCTGTTCTCCACAAAGAGGAACTTGTCTTTGAGACGATCCAGTTGACCCAGAGGAGTTATAAATAATTGTTGTAGACCGATAAAAACCCATCAAAATGGCTGATATAATTCTCAATAAAATATATGTAAAGGTTTGGAGGCAAAATAACCCGAAAGCAAAAGGGAGCTTCGAAACCTATCAGGTCGAAAATGTGTCACAAGGTTCCTCTTTTTTGGAGATGATTGATATCCTGAACGATAAGTTGATACTGGAAGGGAAAGATCCGATTGCCTTTGACCACGATTGCCGCGAAGGAATATGCGGGATGTGTTCAATGTATATCAACGGTCATGCACACGGTCCGGATTCGGAAGTAACTACCTGTCAGTTGCACATGCGGAAGTTCCACGAAGGCCAGACCATAGTGGTCGAGCCTTGGCGCGCTGCCGCTTTCCCTGTAATCAAAGACGTAATGGTCGACCGTACAGCATTTGAAAAAATCCAGCAGGCTGGCGGGTATGTATCTGTCAATACCGGTGGCGTACCCGACGGCAACGTTATCCCGATCAGTCAGGAAGATGCGGAAGAGGCCATGGATGCTGCAGCCTGCATCGGTTGCGGCGCCTGTGTGGCTACTTGTAAAAACTCTTCGGCCATGTTGTTCGTTGCGGCAAAAGTTTCGCAGTTAGCCAAACTGCCTCAAGGCCAGGTTGAAGCGAAGAGGCGTGCCAAAGCCATGGTAGCCAAGATGGATGAACTGGGCTTCGGCGGATGTACCAACACCGGCGGATGTGAGCTGGCCTGCCCCAAAAGCATCTCTATTGCACATATCGCACGGCTTAACCGCGAGTACCTGTGCGCGAAACTCTCTGATTAACAAGAAAGAGGGGGACGACTGGGATGACTGGGATGACTGGGACGAATTGAGCGATGAGAAGATGGGAAAATGAGATGGTCCCTGAAGCATGGCCAGAGGAAGAACGTGGGGATGTGATGATGTATTGATTATGGGTTTTTTATCTCATATCTCATGTCTTATATCTCTTCTGATATTTTTGCTTTTATCTGTGAAATTTGTGTAATTCGTGTAATTCGTGGTTGTTTGTTATCAACAGCAGATAGTTCATAACTCCCGGCTACTCTGCTGAAAGCGAAGGATATTTTTTTTTTGATAATAACTATATTCGCATTGATTCATGGAGATTCTTCCATAATACCGAAAAAATGCCTTATAGAAGATTACCAAACACTGACCAGGCAAGATTAAGGGCCATCAATACTGCAATTTTGATGGGGCAAAAGAAAACACCCGATGAACTTGCCTTCTCTGCAAATACCCTTGCCCGGCTTCGTGCTTTTTTCCCGGGTTTTGAAACCAACCTTATTCACCACAAACTGGCCAGGACCCAACAGGATAAAAATAGCCGCACCTACCTTGAGATTGCCAAAAAAGCCAGAATATACCTCTCTCATTTCATTCAGATACTTAATTTTTCTATTCAGCGAGGCGACATGAAAGCAGATGTACGGAACTATTATGGTATGGTGGGTGACAAAAAATCTCCATCCTTGGTTCTTGAATCAGAACTGCTGGAGTGGGGCAAGAAAATAATTGAAGGAGAGCACCAACGGGTGCTTCATGGCGGAAATCCGCTTTACAATCCTTCCATCGCCGTGGTTAAAGTAAAATTTGATCAATTTGTCGATGCCTACTATTTTCAGAAAACCTTGCAAAGCAATACCGTCCGATGGACCCAAAAAGTGTCGGGAATGCGACCCGAGGCCGATGAAATTATTCTGGATATCTGGAACGAAGTCGAAGAGTTTTACTCAGCTTATCCTGAAGAAATTAAAAGGGAACGGGCGGCCGAATACGGGGTTGTTTATGTATACCGGCCTATGGAAAAACAAAGAAATGACGTGGGTGTGCACAGCAGGATGAGTTACTAAAACCCAATAGCTGGACTCACTGCAACTTCAAGCTATTAGCTGTTAGCCATTGGCTATTAGCCTCCAATACAAGTTTCCGGTTGATTGCACTGCTTTTCACAATCGAACCCTTCGAAAGACTCAGGAACCAAATCCAAAATTTTCAATTATTCTTTTCTGCGCAATATCCCCTATAACGTCTGGCTTTGGCGTTGTTGAATCTGACAGAAATGAAAAACGAAAAGAAATTTAATTAGTTTTATCCCCTCGAAAGATTAATAATGGAGGGAAACGGGATGGATCTGAAAAGAATTGTAAAAGAGGAGCGGAATGCACCCCTGATGCTGGTTTGGAGATTGATGATGGTATTCCTGCTCTACTCTGTTCAACGATTGCTTTTTTTCCTTTTCAACATCAGCTACTTCCCTCAAATGCCCAAGGGCCATCTGGGTGAATTGATGATTTCCGGATTGAGGTTTGACCTTACAGCGGTTCTCTACGTCAATAGTTTGTATATCCTGATGATGCTTTTGCCGATCAGGTTGAAGTACAACGACCGTTACAAGAGATTCGCCAGGATGCTCTTCTTGGTGACCAATTCAATCGCACTGATCGCCAATTTTATTGATGTGGTCTATTTCAGGTACGTCCTTCGGCGAATTGATTTCAGTATTTTTTCGGAATTTAAACATGAGTCGCAAATCTGGAAATTGGCGCTCATCGGTTTAGCCCAATATTGGTATTTGTTACTGATTTTTATCGGGATGCTACTGTTCCTCCGTCTGATTTACGGCGACCATAAAAAAAGCATCTTAGTTCGTTCAAATGCACTTTTTTATTTATTCTCAACTATTACCCTGATACTGTTTTCCGGCTTGTCCGTGGCCGGAATGAGGGGTGGGTTTACGGGCACGACCCGGCCTATCACCATCAGTAATGCCATCGAAAAGGTAAAAAGGCCCATCGAATCAGCTATTGTACTGAACACTCCCTTCTCGATCATCCGTACCATCCATGCCAAAACGTTTGAAGTGATAAAGTTTTTTGACGAAAAAGAGGCTGAAAAAATCTATACCCCCATCCATGAAGGTTATCCTGTAGGAAGTTTTAAGCCGATGAATGTGGTTGTACTTATCCTGGAGAGTTTTACCAAAGAGGTGGTTGGCTCCCTGAACCGTGACCTGGAAGGAGGACATTACAAGGGATATACCCCATTTTTGGATTCATTGATCCACAAAAGCTATACCTGGAAATACTCTTTCGCCAACGGGGTAAAATCAATTGATGCCATCCCGTCGGTTATCGCCGGGGTACCTTCGCTGGTCCAGCCTTTTGTACTCTCACGCTATTCGTTGAATGATATGGAGGGGCTTGCAGCCACGCTGAAGAACAAAGGATATGATGCCGGATTCTTTCATGGTGCGCCCAACGGTTCTATGGGGTTTGATGCCATTACGCACATGCTCTCCATCAAAAGATATTTTGGACAGAACGAATATGGGCGTAAAGAGGACTCGGATGGCTATTGGGGCATTCCGGATGAGCTGTTCCTAAACTATTGCGCCCATAATTTTGGCCAACTGAAAGAACCGTTCATCGCTTCGGTCTTTACACTCTCTTCCCACCATCCTTATATTTTACCCAAGAAATATGAGAACAGGTTCAAAGGCGGGCCTAATCCGCTCTACAAGTGCATTGAATACAGCGACTATTCGTTGCGGGAGTTTTTCAAAGAAGCTTCCAAACAACCTTGGTACAAAAACACGCTGTTTGTTTTAACGGCCGATCATTCTCTTCCTTCGAGAGATCACAAAGAGTACATTACCTCAACCGGACTCTTTTCCATCCCAATCATTTTTTATCAGCCCAACAGCAATTTAATCGGCATCGACTCTACCCTGATGCAACAGATTGATATCTTTCCCACCGTGATGGGTTACCTGAAATACGATGCGCCCTATTTCGCTTTTGGCGACGACCGGTTTCAACCAAAAGGCAATCCGTTCGTGGTGAATTATGTCGATGGCTATTATCAGTTTATGGAAGGTGATTATCTTCTTCAATCGGATGGAAAGAGGCTTTTGGCTGCCTATCTGTACAAAAAAGATCCGCAGTACCTGCATAACCTTGTCGAAAAGCAGGACACGGTGATGTTAAAACACTATCAACGGTTCAAGGCCTTTTTGCAACAATACAACAATAGAATGATCGGGAACCGGCTCACGACTAAATGACAGGAAGAGCGAAGCTGAGAAACGGGAAGGGGTGACTGGGAGAAAATGAGCGCTGAGAAAATCAGAAGTGAGAAGGGGCGACTTGGAGAGGGGGAGAGAGGGCGAGTGCAACTCCCGAATATTGCTCACCGGGCCAGCGGTCCCTGAGCTTGCCGAAGGGTCGAAGGATTAATTGGTGCACTTTGTGGTGAATGAAACTTTTGTATAATCCGGGAGTAGAAGAAAATAAATGAACAAAGTAACAATCAGCGTATGAGATCGAAATTGAACCAATATGCCGTTCGCAATTTTGGATGGGGGCTTATATTGCTGCTCCTTGTGACAGGATGCCAGCCAACGCCGAAAATTGAGAACCCACCGGTCTCCGGTTTCAACTTTTTTGTACTCTCCGATATGGGTTCAGCGGGACCCTACCGGGAAGATTCTGTTGCAAAAACGGTGAACAAATTGTCCAAATCCTTACATCCGAAATTTGTCATCAACCAGGGCGATTTTTTTCACGATGCGGGAGTAAGGGACACCCTTGACTCCCTTTGGAATGCCCAGTTTGGAAAGATGTTTACTGCACCCGAATTGCAACTCAAGTGGTATTCCATCCTCGGAAACCACGAATACATTGGTAACCCTCAGGCGCTGGTCGATTATGGAAAACACAACCCCAGATGGACAATGCCCGCCCGCAATTACACTTTTGTTCAGCAAGTTGACAGTGTTACATCAATCCGCTTTGTGATGATCGATACTTCCCCTTTTGTGCTCTTTTACCACAGGGACCCAAAATACCATGCTGTGAACAGCCAGGATCCAGCTAAAACCGTAGCCTTTGTTGACAGTGTCTTAGCCAGGTCCCACGAGAAATGGAAGGTGGTGATCGGCCATCATCCGATTTATACTTCCGACTTTGTTCATGGCAACACCTATGGACTGGTCGATGAGGTGCTCCCGCTTTTAAGAAAATACCATGTTGATTTTTACTTCAGCGGGCATGTTCACAAATTTGAGCATATCCAGCGGGACGGTGTGGATTACATGATAACGACTACCGGCGCAAAACCCCGCGGGACCAACCCCTGGTTTTTTACCCGGTTCGTAGAAAAATCGTTGGGATTTACCGTCTGCCATGTTACCGCACACGACTTTTCATTCTATTTTGTGAACGAGAAAGGAAAGACGCTTTACTCCTACGGAAGGAAGAAGAAATGACGGAGGGCTGGAAGGACGAGGGGACGACGGAGAGAAAAGAGTGGACGACTTGGACGAAGGGGACGACTGGGACGATTGGAATGAAGGGGAGAAGATGAGACGGTCCCTTAACGTAGCCAAAAAGGAGAATGTGGAAATTGGGAAATATGAAAATGTGGTGATGTGCTGATTATATGCTTTTTATCTTATATCTCATATCTTATATCTCATAACTCATAACTCATCTCTCTTCTGAACTTTTGAGCTTAAATTCGTGTAATTTGTGTAATTCGTGGTTTATTTTGCGCAATCGGTGGCTAATATTGTTGCCCGTTCATCCCGTTCGATCCGGTCCTGAAGCGATTGATCCCGTTGTTCCCATTGCCGTTAGGATTGTTGGGATCGTTGTCGTCCTGGTCAGAGTCCTGGCTTTTAGAGCCCCCGGTTTTAAGTGGTTTGGGCAAAGTCTTGGTTTTGATCAGCGGAATCCGGTAAGAGACCGTAATCGAAAAATCGAACGGGACATCGGTGTTGGTAAACCCTAATCCGGGTACGACGTAGGGCGTAACATGCTGATCTTTGGTCGTGGCCAATGGAAATTTTGCTCGGACCGACCAACCGAAAAAGACGTTGGGCAACAGTTCCCCTTTCAATCCGAACACTAATTCGGCCCAATGAGCGTTCAGGTATTTTTGCGGAAAAGATGTTTTAACCGTTTCCCAGTAATTGGAGTAATTGGCATCTAAGGTTTCCTGGGCAAACCGGCTAAAACCATACCGGAAACCTACAAATACCAGATCGTTGTCGGAAAGGGATTCAAATTTATTGATGTTCATATCCACCCCAATCCTGCCGTAAGCGCCTTTGTTGGTATAGTGAAAGGAATCCTTCACATCGTTGACACTTTGATAGCCAGCTTCTACAGTAGGGAAAAAATTTCCTTTGTAGGGATAATCTGCTTGAATCTCAAATCCATTTTGCACCGATTTTTGGATGAATGGCATCATAAACCGCGACACATCAATCCCGAAGCGGGGACCTTCGTACCTCCACTCCTCTTTCTTATTCTGCCCGAAACCCGCAAGCGGGTTAATTAGCAGTAAGATGAAGATATATCGCAATATTTTGTCCATTCGTGGCATGTCTTTCAACAGATTTTGGATTTACATCCTGATCAAACACCTTTACCGAGTCAATCAGTTCACTGTGCCTGGTTGTAGTTAGCTTGTAGTAAGGGGCAAAACCACAGCTTTGGGAGATCAATTGAAGGTTCATCGTGTGTTTTACCCAGAAAACACAGCTTTTCCCGTTGACCGTAACATCAAACCCTGTCGAATCTGCGGTTAAAGAGAGAGGCAATCCAACTTTTCTTACCAAAACCGAGTCGCTGGTATTGACCAAAGTATCTCCAACGGCATTTCTTCCGTATCCCCTAACGGTGAAAGTGTCAATTTTATTGGAATTATTTCCGGTAAAAGTAGCGACCATTAACGTATCGGTCGACTCATAACAACGTGACCCGCTGTTGCAGGAGATGAACAATATTATGGCAGGAATAATCCAGGTGTACCGGAAACGCATTCGTCAAAGAGGTTTATTGAGTATCTTCCGGCAAATATAATCAAATTGGGCGGATGGGATTTATACCCCAAAAATAATTGATAGTTTTGCCCTTCAAATAAATGAAAATGAGAACGCTTACTTTTATGATATTTTTCAGTATTGTCCTGATAATCTATTCCTCTGTCAATTATTATGTCTTCTCCAGGGGGTTGATGGTTTTTTCGTATAATCCCTCCCTGAAAAGGTGGTATACCGTGATTTTCTGGACTGTCGTCTCCTCTTTTTTGATCGGGATGTTCTGGGAACGGGCTGCCTCCTCGATTGTCAGCGAATGGGTGTACCGGGTCGGCGCTTTTTGGCTGGCTTTTATGCTCTATTTTCTGATGGCCCTGGTGCTGATTGATCTGGTCAGGATTGCCAATTATTTTTTCCATTTTCTGCCTGTTTTTTCCCCTACCGGGAAGCTCCTATTGGGATATACCGTCATTGGGCTGGTGACGCTGATTGTGGCTGGAGGATACATCAATGCACTAAATACCAGGGTAAAAGAGATCCCGTTGACCATTCACAAAAAGGTGACAGGGGCTACAGAGCTGAAAATCCTGATGGCTTCAGATATCCATCTCGGGGCGCTGATAGGCGAGCGGCAGGAACTGAAACTGGTTCGCATTATCAACGAGCAAAAGCCGGATCTGGTGCTGCTTTGCGGTGACCTGGTCGACGGGGATATCGGCCCCGTACTTCGGAAAAAACTGGGGAGGCACATACAGGAGATCCGCACGCCTCTGGGGGTTTATGCTATTCCCGGCAACCACGAATACATCGGAGGGATACAGAATACCCTGCCTTACCTGCAAAGCATCAACATCAAGGTGCTCCGTGACGAAGTGGTTACCCTGCCGGACGGGATCCAGCTGGTTGGGCGCGACGACCACGACAGCCGCCGGATGGGAGGGCCGAACAACCCGCACGAACTGAAAGAACTGACCAAAAATCTGGATCATACTAAGCCCATCATCGTGATGAACCACCAGCCCTTTCACCTGGAAGAGGCCGTGGAGGTCGGGGCTGACCTGCATTTGTCCGGTCATACCCACGATGGACAAATGTGGCCGCTCAACTACCTTACCAACGCAATTTTCGAATTAAGCTGGGGATTGAAACATAAAGGCAATACCACCTTTTATGTCTCCTCCGGGTTTGGCTCCTGGGGGCCTCCGGTGCGGATAGGCAATACGCCGGAGGTGGTGGTATTTAAGATTAAGTTTGACTGATGATATTGCCCGGCTTGACCTTTGAAGCAGGGAAATCTGCATTCAATTTTTTGCGTATCTTTGCAGCCACAAATATTAAGTTGAAATACAGATTATCAAGTATATAAGGTATGTCAGACAGGAACAACACCCGGAATTTTTGCATTATTGCCCATATTGACCATGGAAAAAGTACGTTGGCCGACCGTCTGCTTGAGATGACCTCGACGATCAGCGCACGGGATATGGAGGCACAGGTGTTGGATGACATGGATTTAGAGAAGGAGCGGGGTATTACCATCAAGAGTCACGCGATCCAGATGGAATATTTTCACGATGGGGAGAAATACCTGCTAAACCTGATCGATACCCCCGGGCATGTTGACTTTTCGTACGAAGTTTCGCGTTCAATCGCGGCTTGCGAAGGAGCTTTGCTGATTATCGACGCAACCCAGGGCATACAGGCCCAAACCATCTCCAACCTTTATCTGGCTATTGAGCACGATTTGGAGATTATTCCGATCCTAAACAAGATGGACCTGCCCAATGCAATGCCTGAAATAGTTGAAGATCAAATTATTGAATTGATCGGATGCAAAAGGTCTACCATCATCCGGGCATCCGGGAAAACCGGTGACGGGGTTGCAGAGATTTTGGAACGTATTTTGACGGATATTCCGGCGCCGGAAGGAGATCCCGAAGCACCGCTGCAAGCGTTGATCTTCGACTCTGTTTTCAACCAGTTCCGCGGGGTGATTGCCTACTTCAAAGTGGCCAACGGCAGGGTACGCAAAGGGGATTTGGTGAAGTTTGTGGCTGCAGATAAGCAATATTATGTCGATGAGGTCGGCGTACTGAAGATGGGGCTCGGAATCCGGGATGAATTGAGTGCTGGTGATGTGGGGTACATTATTTGCGGCATCAAAACAGCGCGGGAGATCAAAGTGGGAGATACCATCACAGAAGTAAGAAATCCTGCACCGGCTATCTCTGGTTTTGAAGAGGTGAAACCAATGGTGTTCGCGGGGGTATACCCTATTGAAAGTGAGGATTATGAAGATTTGCGCAATGCAATGGAGAAACTTCAGCTGAATGATGCTTCCCTGACGTATGTCCCTGAATCATCGCTGGCATTGGGCTTTGGTTTCCGTTGCGGCTTCCTTGGTTTGTTGCACATGGAGATCGTTCAGGAACGGCTCGACCGGGAGTTTGACATGAACGTGATTACGACGGTTCCCAACGTGTCGTACCTGATCACTACCAGGGCAGGAGAGACCTATGAAGTTTACAACCCTGCCGGGATGCCGGATTCTACGCTGATCGATGTGATTGAAGAGCCTTTTATCCAGGCCCAGATCATCACCCGGTCAGAATACATCGGCCCTATTATGACTTTGTGCCTGGATAAGCGCGGTATGATGAAAAAACAGGATTACCTGACGGCCGACCGGGCCGAACTCACTTTCGATATGCCGTTGGGCGAGATTGTCTTTGATTTTTACGACAAACTAAAAAGTATCTCAAAGGGCTATGCCTCCTTTGATTACCACATAACGGGCTACCGTCCCGCAAAATTGGTTAAACTGGATATTCTGCTTAACAGCGAGCCGGTGGATGCCCTTTCGACCCTCTTGCATATTGACAATGCATACAATTTTGGCCGTCGGATGTGTGAAAAGCTGAAGGAGCTGATCCCGAGGCAACAATACGATGTGGCCATTCAGGGCGCCATCGGTGCCAAAATTATCTCCCGCGAAACAGTCAAGGCAGTCCGAAAAGATGTAACTGCCAAATGTTACGGCGGCGATATCACGCGAAAGCGGAAACTGCTTGAGAAGCAAAAGAAGGGTAAAAAGAGAATGAAGCAGATCGGCAACGTGGAAGTGCCGCAGAAGGCTTTCCTGGCGGTGCTGAAGCTGGATTAAAAAGTTATGAGTTATAAGTTATGAGTTATATCCGGTATAACTCATAACTTATAACTCATAACTTTTTTATATTATGAGTTTGTAGCCTTTCCCGTGGATATTGATGATCTCTATCCCCTCTTCGTCTTTCAGGTGTTTTCTCAGTTTGGTGATGTAAACATCCATGCTGCGGGCGTTGAAATAATTGTCGTCAACCCAGATGGTTTTCAGGGCATAATTGCGTTCCAGCACTTTGTTGGCATTCACGCACAACAGGCGTAGAAGTTCAGACTCTTTGGTGGTGAGCTTGGTACTGTCGTTGGCATCCGAAAGAGTCTGCTTTCGGGCATCAAAAGTAAAACGTCCGAGTTTAAAAACAACCTGGGTATTATCGGCTTCTCCCAAGGTCCTTCTTAAGATGGCTTCGATACGGAAGATCAGCTCTTCCATGCTGAAAGGCTTGGTCATGTAATCGTCAGCGCCAATGCGAAAACCTTCAATTACATCCTCTTTCATATTTTTTGCTGTAAGAAAGATGATGGGTATTTCGCTGTTTAGCATCCGAACATCTTTGGCTAAGGTAAAACCATCCTTTTTGGGCATCATCACATCAAAAATGCACAAGTCGTACTGATTTTTCTGAAATCCCTTGAAAGCCGCCTCTCCATCCGGATAGAGGTCTGTATCATAGCCTTTTGCAATCAAATATTCTCTGAGCAATGATCCCAGGTTTTCATCGTCTTCGCTTAAGATAACTCTCATCCTTTTTTCCATAATATTAACTATTGATTACAGGGAAATAAAGCCTGAACCGGGTTCCTTTCCCTACTGTACTTTCTACTTTAATTTTTCCATGGTGCTCTTCTACAATACGTTTGACGTAGGAGAGACCCAGTCCGAACCCTTTCACGTTGTGCACGTTCCCGGTAGGTATACGGTAAAAACGTTCAAATATCTGGCTGAGATGTTCTTTTGAAATCCCAATTCCATAATCTTTAATCTGAACAATTACCCAGTTGCTTTTGTTCTCTGTAGATATTTCAATCTTAGGACTTTCCTTGCTGTATTTCTCTGCATTATCCAATAGATTGAAAATCACATTTGTAATATGTACTTCATCCCCGCTGATTATCGTATTCTCGGCAGAGAGGGAGGTTTGTATAGTACCATTGGAAGTTGTTACACGAATCTCAAAGTTTAAGACAGCCGATGATACTATTTGGTTTAAATCGATCTCTGTAAATTTTAATTTTAACTTGCCTTCGTTAAAGACCGCCATCTGCAAAACCTTTTCGACCTGGCTGCTCAATCTTTTGCTTTCGTCCAGAATGACGCCAGAGATATGATCAATAGAAGTGGGGGAATGTATCAGCGAATTGTCTTTTAGCATTTGGGAGGCGAGTGAGATGGTAGAGATGGGGGTCTTCAACTCATGGGTCATGTTGTTGATGAAGTCGTTTTTAATTTGAGATAACTTCTTTTGCCTCAATATAATTTGAAGGGTAAAAACGAAAATGCCGATGATGATGATGGTGAGCAACAGGGAGGGAAGGACAAAGTCGGAGGCTGCTTTGATCTGTTCAGCATGCTGCTTAGGGAAATATACATATAGAAAATTCGGTTTAGATGAATATTGGTCATAGAAAAGTGGGGTTTTGTACTCCCTTGTACCTTTGGATGGGTTGTAATCTTTGTCACCTAAAACTATCTCTGTTTTCCCGTTGATTGTTGTTCTTACGCAATATTTGTAAGTAAGCTGGATTTCTTTATCTTTAAATTCAGAAGTAAGAACATATTTCAGAAATTCCGGAGTTACCCTGTCAGCAATCATCATCTCGGAACGTATAAGCATGAAGTCCTGGTACTGGAGAAACTGTGATTGTTTTTCGCTTTGGCGGTTATAAGAGTTCTGCATGCTGGGTATGTTCAGGCTTATCTCAGATTTCCTAATCTCGAACTTTCCTTTGGGGTCTTTGATTAGGTTGTGGTTATAGGAAACTGAAATTTCTCCTGAACGTCCAAGATTCATCAACGACTCAGAAGGATCCGATTTTGGGTAAAGATTATTGAGGCCTCCTGAAGGTTTTACATCCGGCTGATAGTACTGTGAACCCTGAAAAAAAATTTTGGTCTCCTCTATTTCGAGTGTTTCACAGACATCTGAGAGGGCTCTGTATACAAGTGAAGTGAAATTCTTCTCCTGTATTTTGACCATTTTGTTGATCGTAATCAATTGTACCCAAACCATGACAGCCACAGAGATTGCCATTACGATTGCAAGGATGTTGATCATTCTTTTGCTCATAAGGCAAATATATAGTTAATAATTAGTTGCAGGGATGATCCTTAACAAAATTTAACAGCAGGGAGCTGCAAGCCTGAATTTTAAGCTTCCTGGGTACTTAATTTCTCAAGGGCTTGCTGTGCAGCATTTTGCTGGGCTTCTTTTTTGGAATAACCTTCGCCGGTACCCAACACTTTCCCATCGACCCAGGCATCTGAAACAAAAGGCATTTTTTCGGGACCGGGTTCAGGATTGTTGACAGTTTTGAATTCAACCTCCTGTTTGATCTTCTGGCCCCATTCGATCAGCTGACTTTTGAAATTGTTGTCGACTTTCTCCATCTCCTGCAAATCGACATGCTGATTGAAGATTCTTTTTATGACAAATTGTTTGGCTACCGAATAGCCGCTATCAAGATAGATGGCGCCTATAAAAGCCTCTAACAAGTCGCCGTAAAGGTGGCTGGACTCGCTGACCGAGTTGGCGTTGGAAACCACAAACCGGTTAAGTCCCATCTTAAAGGTTAGCTGGGTTAAAAAACTGCGGTTTACGACACGGGACCTCAGCTGCGTAAGAAATCCTTCATCTTTGAACGGGAAGCGGTTGTAAAGATATTCGGCGACGATGGTACCGAGAACTGCATCTCCCAGGTATTCGAGCCGCTCGTTGTTTACCGTGTTTCCCATTTTATCGGTATAAGAAGCCGATTTATGGATGAAAGCGATATCGTATAGCTTGAATTTCAGGGGGCTATGGCCAGTCAGTGATTTAATAAACGAATAAAACTCTTTTCTTTGGGAAGAAAAGAGTTTTAAATGATATCTCAAATTCCGGATCACTTACGAAACTGTTTTTTTGAAGATAACGGTACCGTTGTGGCCACCGAACCCAAAAGTATTGCTTAATGCGTAGTTGATATTACGTTCTTTTGCTTTGTTGAAAGTAAAATCAATCTTTGGATCAATTTCCGGATCAAGCTCAAATTGGTTGATAGTTGGTGGGACGATGCTGTATTTCATAGCCAGGATACAAGCAATCGCTTCGATTGCACCTGCAGCCCCGAGCAAATGGCCGGTCATAGATTTGGTCGCACTGATACTCATTTTGTAGGTGTGGTCGCCAAAAACCATTTTGATTGCTTTGGGCTCAGCGATGTCACCCAAGCCGGTAGAAGTGCCGTGAACATTGATGTAGTCTATGTCTTCAGGTTGAAGTCCGGCATCAATCAAGGCCCTTTTCATCACAAGGGAAGCGCCGCCGCATTCAGGGTCCGGGGCTGTCATGTGATAGGCATCTGACGACATTCCACCGCCAACCAGTTCTGCCAAAATAGTTGCATCCGGCATCAATCAGGGCCCTTTTCATCACAAGGGAAGCGCCGCCGCATTCAGGGTCCGGGGCTGTCATGTGATAGGCATCTGACGACATTCCACCGCCAACCAGTTCTGCCAAAATAGTTGCACCCCGTGCAATGGCATGTTCGTATTCTTCGAGTATCAAAGCCCCGGCCCCTTCGCCCATTACAAAACCATCACGGTCTTTGTCGAAAGGACGGGAGGCGGTTTTTGGATCATCGTTGCGGGTCGACAATGCACGCATGGCGTTGAACCCTCCGACACCTGCCTGGTTAATAGCAGCCTCTGATCCGCCTGCGACGAAGATGTTGGCTTTACCTAAACGAATATAGGTTGCAGCGTCAATCATTGCATGAGTGGATGATGCACAGGCTGTTACTGTGGTAATGGTTGGCCCCCTGAAGCCATATTGCATGGAAATGTTCCCACTGGCCATGTTGGCTATCATCTTCGGGATAAAGAAAGGGGAAAATCTTGGATTCTCAGGATTGCTATTGAAATCGGTTACAGAGTTATAGAACGTATCCAATCCGCCTATTCCCGCACCCCAGATAACACCCACCTCGTCTTTGTCGATTTTGGAGAGGTCAAGTCCGGAGTTTTCAATGGCCTGAGCCGCAGCGATATAGGCATATTGTGCGTACATATCGTGTTTTTGCACCTCTTTTCGATCCAGATAATCATTGGGATCAAAATTTTTTATCTCGCAGGCAAATTTGGTTTTGAACCTGGAGGCATCAAAACGAGTAATGGGGCCCGCACCGCTGACCCCATTCCTTAGGCCTTCCCAGAATTCTTCGACATTTTTGCCAAGCGGGTTGATTGTGCCAATACCGGTTACAACAACTCGTTTTAATTCCATATTGATTTTTAAGACCTTGCTGATTTGTTACTTAACGTTTTCAGTGATGTAAGTGATAGCGTCACCAACTGTGCCGATTTTTTCTGCTTGATCATCAGGAATAGCAATACCAAACTCTTTTTCGAACTCCATGATTAACTCTACAGTGTCTAATGAATCTGCGCCTAAATCGTTTGTGAAAGACGCTTCTGTTGTTACTTCGCTCTCGTCAACACCAAGTTTATCAACAATGATTGCTTTTACCTTAGCCGTAATGTCAGACATAATTTTTAAAATTTACGTGGTTACTATTATTAAATTTACACACTGAATTTTTCAGCGATTGCAAAGAAACGAAGAAACAAAATTATCTACCAAATATTTGTTAAAGAATGTAACTTATTTTGCATCAAATTAACGTCACTCCAATCGGCTTAGAATAATAGGGTCGAAAATTCTAAAAATACGCTATTCCAAATAATTGAATATGAAGAAAATAGCCATACTTGCTTCAGGTTCGGGCTCAAATGCAGAGAATATTATTCTTTTTTTTCAACATCATCCTTTTATCAGGATAGACTCAGTATGGACAAATAAATCAGATGCATTTGTTTTGGAAAGAGCTGAGAGACTGAACGTAGAAGCCCACGTCTTTACTAAGAATGAATTAGCCCAAACGGATCAATTATTGGTAGAATTCAAGAAAAGAAAAATCGATTTGATCGTTCTTGCGGGTTTTTTACTCCTTTTACCGCCAAAATTTGTCCGGGAGTTTCAGGTTGTCAATATTCATCCCGCCCTTTTGCCTGCCTATGGGGGCAAAGGCATGTACGGCGCACGCGTTCACCAGGCTGTGATTGACAACAAAGAAAAGGAATCGGGTATAACCATTCATCTTGTAGACGAACAATATGATCACGGGAAAATCTTAGTGCAGGCAAAGTGTTCGATTGACCCTGATGAAACGCCCGAAACACTGGCTGAAAAAATACACCAGCTGGAAATGGAGCATTTTCCCAAAGCCATTGAAAAGTTGCTAAAGAAAGTGCCTAAAGTGAACTAAAGTGCCTAAAGCTATGGACTCCGAACATTGTGCAAGTATTTTAGGTACTCGTTTTTTTCCCGTATATTTGTTATAAACGAACTGCCAAACTATCCGCTGTTGGTGAGGAGCGAAATTTCCATGAAGGTTACGGATGTTGGGGTTATGGTCAAACAATCGAACAAATAGAGACCGAAATGCGAAACGGGCCGGATGATAATGCGGAGAAGGAAGACCTTGGTAAAAAAGGGGAGGAGATTGCCCGGGAATTTCTGGCCTTGAAAGGTTTCAGGATTTTGGATACCAATTGGCATCATGGTCACAAAGAGATCGACATTGTTGCCCGGCTAAACGAGGAGATCGTGGTTGTAGAAGTGAAAACAAGATTGGAAAATTATGCAGTAGAACCCTGGGAAGCAGTAACTTCTGCTAAAATAAGAAACATTGTCGAAGTGGCAGACGCCTGGCTGAGGTTTAACCAGGTCGATCTGGAAACAAGGTTTGATGTAATTTCTGTTGTTCTGAAAAGAGACGGGAGTCATTTGATTGAGCATTTTGAGGGAGCTTTTTTACCTCCGGTAAATTAAGTGCCTAAAGTACTTAAAGTGCCTAAAGAACTTACGCTAAGTATTTGTTCGGAGTACATAACTTTAGGCATTTTAGTTCACTTTAGGCACTTCAGGATTAAACGTACCAATGCAAATAACACAACCAATGAACGTTGAACAAGTCCGGCAAATTTGTATAGCGATGAAAGGGGTGACTGAAGGTTTTCCTTTCGATGAGGTGACCCTGGTACTGAAAGTGGGGGGCAAAATGTTTGCATTGCTCAATCTCGACAAGGATCCATCTGTCAACCTGAAATGCGATCCCGAAAGGTTGACGCTGCTCAGGTCTTACCCCGAAGGGGTTAAATGTGATTAACCCCGGGTGGAGCGAAGCGGAACCCGGGGAAAGGAAATGTCGCTTTAAAACCGTCCGCGATAGTATATTGAGAAAAGCAAACATGATGATTTCGGACGGAAGGTACGTATGGCGGGAGATGAAAAATGGGAAAATGAGACTGGTACCTAAGCGAAGCAGAAGTAATGTGGAAATTTGAAAAGGGAAAGATCACATCACCAAATGAAACGAACATGTTGTTTTCTAACATCCAAGAGGATGAAAATAATTTTCAGCAACATGGAGTTCCATACTACCTTTTAAAAACAAATTATTATAGTATGAAACGAGCCATGAGAATTGCTTCTCACACAGGCGAATGATTATCGGCGAGTTCCATATGGCAAATAAAAAACAAAATTATAATCATATGAAACTACCATGACAAAGATTTTGACACACAGGCGGATGATTATAGCGTCGTAATTCAGAGATTTGTGTAAAAAAGAAGCTATGGAAACGAAAAAAGAACAAATTGCATTTGAACAGGTATTCGAGCGGGGCTGTGGAATAGATGTCCACAAGAAGGTTTTGGTTGCCACCATCCGAGGTAAAGGAATAAAGGAAGAAACCCGCACATTTAGCAGTTTCACAGAAAGCATTGAAGAACTTCGGGATTGGTTAAAGGAGAACAAGATCACCCATGTTGCCATGGAAAGTACCGGGGTCTATTGGAAACCGGTGTACAACGTATTGGAGGAAGATTTTGAGGTTCTTTTGGTAAATGCAAGCCATTTAAAGAACATACCCGGGGACAAGACAGACAAGAAAGACAGCAAGCGCATTGCCAAATTGTTGTTGGCCGGTCTTTTAAAAGGAAGTTTTATTCCCGGCAAGTCGATACGTGAGCTCCGGGACCTGACCCGTTACAAACGCAAGATAATAGGGCATATAGCATCGGAGAAGAACCGGATACACAAATTTTTGGAAGATGCCAATATAAAGCTCTCTAGCGTTGTTAGTGATTTGTCAGGGGCAGTGGCCACCAGGATAATTGATGCTATGATCGGCGGACAGGAGGATGTCAAAGAACTGGTAAAGCTCCGCCATGGGAAGATGAAATCAACGGTAGAAGAACTGGCTGCAGCATTAACAGGAAAACTGACCGACCACCATCGGTTTATGTTGGGAATGGTAAAAAGATCTATTGGTGATAAAGAATTACTTATCAAAGAACTGGATAAAGAGATAGACAGGCTGTTAAAAGAAAACGAAATGGTGCTGGACATCGAACTGTTATCTACAATCCCGGGGGTTGATAAGGATTCAGCAGCATCCATACTGGCCGAGATAGGCAATAAAATGGATCAGTTCCCAAATGAACAACATTTAGCCTCATGGGCAGGTTTAAGCCCGGGAAATAACGAAAGTGCGGGTAAAAAAAAAGTTCAAGAATCACACATGGCGACAACTGGCTAAAACTAATTATCGTCCAGTGTGCATGGGCAGCAACCCGCACCAAAGGCACATACCTGAGAAGCAAGTATGACAGTCTGGTAGGGCGAAGAGGTAAAAAAAAGGCATTAATCGCAGTAGGACACAAGATCCTGATAGCCGCCTACTTCATCCTGAGGGACAAAGTATCATACAAAGAATTAGGTGGTGACTATTTAGAAAAAATGACAAAAGAGAAAAAGGTCAAAAGACATTTGCAATGTCTAAAGGAGCTAGGAATCGAAGTTGAAATACAAAAAGTTGCCTAAAGGTCGATTTTTTCTGGAGGTTGAAATATCCGTATCTGATATGGAAACCCCGCTTATGAAACTGACATCAACGCTAAGCACACAGGACTATAGCCATAGAGCATGCAGATGAAAATTTAACTTTCTTGGCGTTAAACAACTTTTTTAAACAATTGAATATGAATCTAATACAAAATTATAAACAGATGAAATATTTCTGAAGTCGTTACGCAAGAAATGACCTACAAATAACTGATTATCAAAATTTTACATCGGCATATTTCAATCCTTCACAAGCCTCACAGAAAAGCCACTTTTCTTATCACTGACGGCTGTTGGTGCATTTATAGAATTATATTGTAATTGTCTCCTAAATGCGGAAGCAGCATCATTCTGCGTAGCAGACCATATATAATTCTGTAAGCCAAGACTTGAGAATGCTCCTGTACTACTCACTCGATAACCAGCAGGCACACCCGTAAAACCACTTGTATTCGTTGCGCCGGTATTAGGAGTAGTCCAGTGTACAACGCCCTCTTCTTTCAATTGGCCGCCAGCCACATTGCTTCCCCCAAGATAAGTATCAAGCGTAAGCCTTTCAGCGTCAGTAGGTACATGCCAGCCCGCGGGAGCAATGTTACGGGAATCGCTTACTGCATGCCAATTGTAAAGCGCACCATAAATATCTTTATTTGCAATATCATTATTATACCAGCAATAAGCTCCTGTAGTTAATCCTTTCCATGTAGTGCTTCCGGTTATATTGTCTATCGGGTCACCATTGCGAAACCTGGTTACTTTCAGGTTTTCCACCATCCATACCTGATTGCCTATGGTTATAGTATTATATACATTCCCATCAATATCTGTAACAGTAATTTGACTATCCTTAATTAGCCTGACAGAAAAACCACTTTTTTTATCACTAATACCATTTGGCGTATTAGCCGAATTGTATTGTAGCTGTCTGCGGAACGCAGAAGCGGCATCATTCTGTGTAGATGACCATAAATAGTTCTGCAAGCCAAGGCTTGAGAATGCCCCCGTTCCGCTTACACGGTATCCGGCAGGAACAGCGGTAAAACCACTGGAATTAGTTGCACCTGTATTTGGAGTTGTCCAGTGAACAAGGCCAGCTTCTTTCATTGGGCCACCAGCCACACTACTACCCCCCAAATAAGTATCAAGTGCAGCTCTTTCAGCATCAGTAGGCACATGCCAGCCTGCGGGAGCAATAGCACGGCTGTCGCTTACGGCATGCCAGTTATACAGGGCACCATACGTATCTTTATTTGCAGCATCATTGTTATACCAGCAATAAGCGCCAGTTGTTAACCCCTTCCACGCAGTATTATCAGTCACATTGGCTATCGGGTCTCCATTACGATATTTGCTTGCTTTAAAATTCTCAACCATCCATACCTGGGTACCTATAGTTACGGTATTGTAAAGATTCCAATCTATATCAGAGACTGTACCAACAGGAGTATCTGAGGCATTTAAATAATTTTTAACTACTGCCATCTGGGGTTTATCGCCATTAGCATCCGGTTCTATGGACAAAGGATAAGTTCCCCACCAGGGGCCACCTGCCCAATAAGTACCGTTTATATTGTTATTTCGAATGTATCTAAGGAAATTATCTAAAACAACAAGCCAACGTGAATCATCAGCAGGCACACCATATTCTCCGATAAAACCCTTCTTATTATTGGCAGCTAACCAGTCTACAAATGGCTTTACCTTATCTACTCCTCTATTAGGATAGGCTTCCTCAAGATCGTAAGAATTTTTATAGGTTCCGGAAGCATCTTTATCAAAATAAACATGGGCCTGAAAAATTAATTTATTAGACGGATCTGCTAAATTTTTTAATACATCACTTTTAGAACCAGGTATACCAAACCAGCCGGCACCGCTCCAGGCATCGCCGCTAACCATAATACTTGTAGTTAGGTCTGTACTTCTAACCCCGTTAATTGCTTCCTGGGCAATATCAAACCAACTCGGCGTGGTTAACATATCATGAGGTTCATTCATCAGGTCATAAGCCCATATATTGGTCTTACTTTTAAAAGCTTCTGCCATCCGGGTCCAGTAATCTCTGAACGCCGCAACGGGGACCTCCGGAGAACCGATAATAAAATTTGTACCACTAATATTTCTCCGCCCATAATTATGGCAATCTAATAAAACTACAACCCCCCTCGTATTTGCAGCGTCTACTACTGCCATCACGCGCCCCAATTCTGTAGCGTCTAATGCGGCATTCATAACCGGCTGCAACCGCTCCCATTTAAATGGGAAACGAATTAATTTAAGCCCTTTAGAACTGTAATAATCTAATTCTCCTGTAGTAGGATAGGTATAATCGGCCCCATAAGACCCCGGAATTTTCCCAAATTCTCCCCCGGCCAGGTTCACTCCAAAAGGAGTTGTAGAAGAAAATGTGCTTTTTAACTTTCGTTTAGAAAAACCAGACATATCATCAGCTTTTTCCTCATTGATTTCTAATTTTCTACAGCCCCCGTTGATTATTAAAATACCCACCAGAAAGGCTAATACAGTTGCTCTTTTCATAATAATTTTGGTTATTGGTTGATTTTGACAGGAAAGCCTTGCAGGAGATTTTACTATTCCTGCAAAGCTGAAAATCTATATTAATCTTTTATAAGCCTCACAGAAAAACCGCTTCTCTTATCACTGATACTGGTTGGTGTATTAGCCGAATTGTATTGTAATTGCCTGCGAAAAGCCGTAGAGGCATCGTTTTGCGTAGACGACCATATATAATTCTGCAAGCCAAGACTTGAGAATGCACCGGTTCCGCTTATACGATAGCCGGCAGGAACGCCCGTAAAGCCACTTGCATTCGTTGCGCCGGTATTGGGAGTTGTCCAGTGAACAATACCCTCTTCTTTCAACTTACCGCCAGCCGCAGCGCTACCACCAAGATAGCTATCAAGAGTAGCTCTTTCAGCGTTAGTAGCTACATGCCAGCCTGCGGGAGCAATATTGCGGCTGTCGTTTACAGCATGCCAATTGTAAAGGGCCCCATAGGTGTCTTTATTGACTGCATCATTATTATACCAGCAATAGGCACCTGTTGTTAATCCCTTCCATGACACACTACCGGTTACGTTAGCTATTGGATCGCCATTACGATACCTGGTTACTTTCAGATTTTCCACCATCCATACCTGTGTGCCTATAGTGACAGTATTATATACATTCCCGTCTATATCTGTAACAGTGGCACCCCTCGTGACAAACTTAACCGAATTCCCATAACTTGTGCCTGAACTATTGGTTGCAAATGCACGCACATAATAAGTTGTACTCGCCGTTAATCCATCCATAATACTGGTATATGTGACCAATCCGGTACCATTTAACATTTTATTATCGCTGGTGGTAGGTGCATCTGTTAAGCTCCAGCATATACCGCGTTCAGTTACGGGCGCCACTCCTTCTTCTGTAATTGTCCCCCCTCCTTTAGCGGTATTTGCGGTGATATCACTTACTGAAGAAGTTGTTACCACCGGCAGAATAGATTTTGTCCTGAAAGATAAATTATTCCCATAAGCTGTGCCGGCTTTATTGGTAGCATAAGAACGCACATAATACGTAGTAGAAGGCATTAAACCTGTAATTGAACTTATAAAGCTATCTGAATGTTTATCATCAGTGGTTTTATTATCAGAAACAGTGGGGTTTTGGATAAGGCTCCAGCACACTCCCCGGGCAAATACTTTTGAATCACCTTCGCTGGTTATAGTCCCGCCACTCATTGCTGAGTTTAGTGTGATTGCACTTATCGGATTTGTTGTTAACTCTGGCACCTGAGTAAAATCTATTACTTTAAGATACCTCTCCACAATTTCCATTTGTGGTTTATCTGCACCGTTTGAGGGTTCTATAGATAAATGATAATTTCCCCACCATGGGCCACCGGCCCAATAAGTTCCGTTTACTCCGTTTTCCTGTAAATACTTAAGAAAATTGTCCAGCACCAGAAGCCACCTTGAGTCATTCGAAGGCACCCCATATTCACCGACAAAACCTTTCTTGTTATTTGCCTTCAGCCAGTCTACAAAAACTTTTACACGGTCCACCCCTTTATTAGGATAGGCCGCTTCACCGTCATAAGATTTTTTATATGTACCAGAAGCATCCTTATCAAAATAAACGTGTGCCTGGTAAATCAGTTTATCAGAAGGGTCTGCTAAATTTTTTAATATGTCGCTCTTGGAACCAGGTATTCCAAACACCCAGGCACCACTCCAGCCATCACCGCTGACTATTATATTTGTATTTAAATCAGTGTTTCTAATCCCGTTAATCGCTTCCTGGGCAATATCAAACCATTTAACAGAGGGCAACATATCATGAGGCTCATTCATTATATCATAACCCCAGATGCTGCTTTTCTTAGCATTTTTAGTCTTAAAAACTTCAGCCATACGAGTCCAAAAATCTCCGAATGATTGTACCGGTACCATAGAAGAACCGATAATGTAATTAGTGCCATTAATATTTCTCCTTCCATAATTATGACAATCCAATAAAATCACCATATCACGTTCATCGGCTTCGTTAACCACATATTTAATTCGGGCAACCTCTGTGGAGTCTAATTCGCCGTTTAAAACTGGCTGTAACCGTTCCCATTTAAATGGCAAACGAATTAATTTAAGCCCTTTGGAACTGTAATAATCTAATTCTCCTGCGTTAGGGTAAGTATAATCTTTCCCATAAATACCTGGAGGCTTTCCAAATTCACCTCCAGCCAGGTTAATTCCAAAATAAGCAGTTTCAGAAACTAATTTATCTGTACTTGATTTATATCCCTGCGCTGCTTTTTCTTGTATAAAGGCTGGATCAACAAATTTTTCACATCCACTTATACTAATTAAAATAATAGAAGCAATTGATAATAATGATTTTTTCATGTCATTTAGTTAAAATTTACATCGAGATTGCCCATTAACTATAGTTTTTCAACTGTAATTTCTAGCATTTCTATAAAAAAAGAGGTTTTTACTTCCTATTTATAAACGACTATTCTATTGGCGTGTAATATCTTACATAATCGAAAATTGCAGCGCTGGGTAATTTTGTTTCGTCCACCGCTTTAGTATCTCCTATAAAAGTGGCAATGGTTGTCAGCCAGATGTTAAGGTCGCTGTGAGGCATTTTACTTAGGTCGGTAGTCCTTACCAGTTTGCCATCGAAGTAGTATTTAACTTCAGTTGCTGAATATTCGCATCCCAGCGTATGAAAATCCGCAGAAAGATCGGGTGTGACCACCCATTTTCCCTGATCTTCATGTTTGCCTTTCCATCTGTGCACATTGTCGTGATAGCCAAACTTACTTTTAGAATCATTCTCAAAAATATCCAGTTCCAATGCAGTTGCAGAAGCTCCTGTCCCCTTTCCATCGTAACCCATCAGCCAGAAGGAGGTGTGCCAGCCTTCGCCGGGAGGGATTTTTAGGCGTGATTCATAATACCCGTACCTGTAAAGTTTTTTTGAAATAATGCCTGCCCCGGTGTATTCTTTATCTAAGGATTTTTGTTTTTTAACATTTAAATAAAGAAAACCGTCCGATAAACTAACATTTTCAGGAAGCTGGGTGCTCCAATGCTTACTATCAGTGCGATACATCCATTTATCCAGGTCAAGCCGGTTCCCATTAAATTCATCATGAAAAGCAAGTTTGTATCTGCTCCCATCTGGAAATGAAACTTTTGATGGTTGTGCTACTATACATTGACTGAAGAATATAACGCCGAATAAACAAAAAGATAAAGTCTTAATATTCATAAGATTGCCATGCTGTTTTTTAAGTTTCATAATGTTTTTTTAAGTTTTAAAATTGAATGTCGAATTGATTCTTTAATTATTTAGACCCATGAAACCCCTTTGCATTTGTAATGCTTTTTATTTACAAGATGCAGGAAGGGTTAAATAATTTTTTACAACTCCCATCTGAGGTTTATCGGCTCCATTTGCCGGCTCAATAGATAAAGGGTAGGTTCCCCACCAGGGACCTCCGGCCCAATAAGTCCCATTCACACAATTATCCTGTATGTACCTAAGAAAATTATCTAACACAACCAGCCATCTGGCATCATTAGCGGGTATGCCATATTCTCCGATAAAGCCCTTCTTATTATTTGCCTTAAGCCAGTCTATAAAAGGCTTAACACGATCCACTCCCCTGGCAGGATATCCACCTTCCGCATCATAGGAACCCTGATACGTCCCGGAATTATTTTTATCAAAATATGTGTGAGCCTGAAAAATTAATTTATTTGATGGATCCGACAAATTCTTTAATACATCACTTCCGGAACCAGGAGCAGCAAACACACCCGGACTACTCCAACCATCTCCACTCACAATAATGTTTGTCGTTTGATCTATACTCCGAATGCCGTTAATTGTTTCCTGTGCAATATCAAACCATGATGGTGAAGCTAACATATCATGAGGTTCATTCATTACATCATAAGCCCAAATCTTCTTTGTTTTAAAAGTAGTGGCCATCCTGGTCCAGAAATCCTTAAATGTCTGTATAGGTAACTCAGAAGAACCAATAATAAAATTTGTACCGTTTATATTTCTTCTACCATAATTATGGCAATCCAACACGATCGAAATTTCTCTATTATTTGCTTCATCTATTAAAGTCATCACCCGTTCCAGTTCTGTTACATTTAAAGGCGCATTCATCGCAGGTTGTAAACGTTCCCACTTAAAAGGTACCCTGACTAATTTAATGCCTTTTGACTTATAGTAATCTAACTCGGCAATATTAGGATATATATAGGCCGTACCATAAGTGCCCGAAGATGATCCAAATTCCCCTCCTGCCAAATTCACTCCGAAAGGAACGGGCTTTTCTACCGGTATTGGTGGTATAACCGGTGACGGTATTTGTTTCTTTTTTTGGCAGGATAGCATAATTATTGCCGCTGCTATTACGAATAGAATGTTTTTCATTTTTATATAATTTATTCTTTACATGTTGAAGTCTTCTTAAATCTGCAGCTACAGCGTAAATCGAGATCGTTCTTGAACTCACAACAAGTTTCAGGCTAACCTTTTCTGTGTATTCTTTGCGGACTTAAATAATCTTAAAATATTACCTGGTTTGTCTCCATACCAGGTAATATTTTATTTGTCAATCTATGTTTAAGTGAATATTACTGCCAATCCGGATTTTGCTTGATGTTAGGGTTGACCCTTATTTCATCTTGCGGGATAGGAAAATATCTATGTTTTGCCATAGGTGTACGTACAGGATAAACATCGTTTACAGCAGCAGGTATTACTGTAAGAAAAGTATTTGTCCTTGTTAAATCGTACCATCTGTCTCCTTCAGCAAATAATTCCCAAGAACGTTCCTGTAAAATTGTATTTAAAGAAAGCGTAATCATGTCGTAAACAGAAGGCAGTGTCATATTTTGTCCAAAAGCCCTTCTCCGAACCTTGTTAAAGAATTCTAACGCTACAGGTGTACTTCCATTCAATCTGAATTCAGCTTCTGCCGCAATCAAGTAAATATCAGACAAACGAAGAATAGGAACATTATTTCTGGATATTGGCCCGATAGATTGCGGATCCCTATATTTCCTTATCAATACCCCTTTTGGTGTAATTGGTGTTATCTTGTTCTGTGGAACTACTTCATTTTTCCTGTTGATATAACTGGTAGCCAATAACAACCTTCTTTTATCTTCTGGATCAAAAGAATCATAGAAACCCTGATAAGCAAACATAGACCCATAGGTTGTATTGCCATACTCTTTCCCCGCGTTGCCCGGAGGGCCGCATAAGCCCATCATCCAGTTATAACTATTCACATTATTGGGCAGGCTTTCGGATTCGAAAGCAAACATAACTTCGGTCCGGGCCATATCCTCTTTCCCCACATCAAATACGTCAAGTATATTGGGCATCAATGTATATTTTCCTGAATTAATAACCATGCTGGCTTTTTCTTTTGCTATGGCCCAATCACCTGCATACAAGGCTGCTTTTGCATAAAGACCAATGGCAACTTCTTTTGCCGGGCGTCCCTTTGGTGATGATCCGGAATAAGAAGGAAGCTTGGCTATAGCATCATCCAGATCTTTATAGATCTGTTTAAATACATCTGCCTGGGGGCTTGCAGGTAAAGCAATGGCGGATTCATCCTTGCTTGGAGATGTTTTAATGATTACATCCCTGAAATTTTTTGTAAGGGTGAAATAATAGAATGCCCGTAAAAATAAGGCTTCACCTACAATGGCATCTCTCCGGGTTGGATCCATCTTTATAGCTGGTACTTTTTCAATCACCCAATTAGCATTTTCAATCCCCTTGTAACTATACTGCCAGATACCTAAGGGGCCTTCCTGTTGTGCACGACTAAAACTTTTTTGGGTACTGTAATCAACATCATAGCTGAATAAGGTAAGTGTGTTTCGTCCAACCACCGGTCTTGGATATGTCTGGTCTGCGCTAAAATCTGAGCATAGAACTGCCCCAGGGCCCCAGTACAGATAGGATAAAGCCCCATAAGCAGCCGTTAAAGCAGCCTCTGCATCCTGGGAAGTTTGATAAAAATTATCAGTGAAAACAGAAGAGTAAACTTCTTCCTCTAATTTTCTGCAAGAACTCATTGCTGTTGCCGTTAAGGCAATTATTGCTATATATTTAAAAAATATCCTTTTCATTTCCTGAAGTTTTTAAAGTTAAAAATTAGCCTGAATACCGAATACAAAAGACTTTGCCGCAGGATAGGTCCCATTATCATAAAAATAATCATTGCTGCTGCCATAGCTATTTGATTCCGGATCCCATCCTTCATATTTTGTTATGGTAATCAGATTGTTAGCAGTAATATAAGCTCTTAAGCTATTTATGAATTTGTATTTAGGAAATGTATAGCCCAGTGTAATATTTTTTAGGCGTATATAGGAATTATCTTCTACATATCTGTCTGTCAAAGGTAGTCTTCCGCCCTGGTTACCTTTTACAAAATCATTACTGGGATTAGTTGTAGACCACCTGTCTGCCAGTCCGGCAAGCACATTGGCCTGGCCTAAAGGATTTTCAAAGGTGTAGCGAAATGCATTAAATAATTTACTCCCCTGCACACCTTGCAAGAAGCCACTAAAATCAAAATTAAGGTAGCTTAAAGAAGTAGAAAAACCAAAGAAATATTTAGGTTGCGCATTGCCTACTATTACCAAATCTTTTTGATCTATCTTTCCATCACCATTAATATCTTTAACTTTATAACCCCCCGTTTTCCCATCATAACCCGGCAAAATCGGTTCACCAGTTTGATTGATTCCATCAGACAAATACGTTCTGTAAACCCCCAATGGTTCTCCCACCTTTAAAATAGAAAAGCTTGATCTTGCAATTTCATTCTGAGTACCATCTAAAGTCAAAACTTTATTTTTATTGAAGGTAATGTTGCCTGAAGCATCCCATTTTAATTGACCCGTTAGAATCCTGCCAGTGACCGCTAATTCAACTCCTTTATTTTCTAAAGACCCATAATTACCGGTTATGGACGTATAGCCGGAGGAAAGTGGAATTGATTTAGTGAACAGCAAATCATTTGTACGCTTATTATAATAATCTGCTACTATATTAAGGCGATCCTTAAAGATAGCCATATCTAAACCAATATCGTATTGAGTGCTTTTCTCCCATCTTAAATCTGCATTGGGTATACGATCCGGGGAAATACCCGAAACAATTGTGTTATTAAAAATATAATTTTGGGGACCCCCATAGCTTACTGTTGCAAGTGATTGATAAGGTCCTATGGCAGCAGCATTTCCAGTAGTACCATAACTTCCTCTCAATTTTAAATCACTGAAAAAAGCTAAAGGCTTCATAAAGCTTTCTTCAATTATCCTCCATGCCAGCGAGACCGCAGGGAAAAACCCGTATTTATGATTTTTGCCAAACTTGCTTGCGCCATCTGCTCTTGCGGTTAGATCAAGAAAGTATCTGTCTTTATAACCATAAGCTATACGGCCCATATAAGAGTCTAATGCGCTTTTACTTTTATAACTTGAGGTTTTCATCACCGCTGCCCCGTTTGTGGCCCAGTTTTCATTTATATCATTTCCAAAGCCGCTGGCAGTCTGATTATTACTCTGATATATATCTGTTTGGGAACCAAGTACAGCCGTAATATTTAAAGAATGATTCTGCTGGAATAAGGTTTTATAGGTAAGAATACTTTCGTGTAACAATGATCTGCTGTATCCACTGTAATTTCCGGCACTTCCGCTATTGACAAGAGGATTTGCAAGTGACGCAGCGTCAACTATAGAGCGGGGTGAATACACTTCGTTCAGACCTGATACCAGATCTGCATTAAAAACTGCCCGGTAATTTAAGCCTTTGAGAATATTTACTTCCAGGTAAGCGTTGGCCAGGAAACGGTTGGTAGCGTTATAATTTTTAACGGCTAAAGCCCCTAATGGATTAGTTACCTCTTTATATCTTCCATCATACTGGTCGGCAAAAGGGAAAATACTTCCATCCTCTCTATAAGGCTGAAGAGTAGGAGGAGCACCTACAGCCATCCCTAATAAGCCTCCCCTGGCAGCAGAAACATCCACATTTGTACCTCCTGCCTGTATTCTGTTCTCATTAATTACAGTATAATAAAGGCTTGTACCAACTTTAAAGCGGTCGCTTATTTTGTGATCAAGGTTGACACGCAAAGCATATCTTTTATAATCACTATTCTTTATAACCCCTTCCTGGTTAAAATAATTAGCACCTAAAGCAATCTGTGTTTTATCGTTTCCACCGGTTAGGGATAACTGATGATTTTGAATAATGGCTTTACGGAAAATCATTTCCTGCCAGTTTACACCTGTTCCGTATAAGCTGGGGTCAGCATACACAGGATTCGGGGCATATATTTCATTTTCCAATTGTGCAAACTGGGTAGCATTCAGTACAGGCATTCTTTTTGTTACCTCCTGCTGCCCGAAATAGGCATCATACGCAACCTTTGTAACACCGTCTTTCCCTCGTTTGGTAGTTATCAAAACAACACCATTGGCAGCCCTTGCCCCGTAAATAGCTGTGGCCGATGCATCCTTTAATATTTCCACCGATTCTATATCAGACGGATTAATTTGTGAAAGCGGATTGGCGACATTAATTCCTGAAGAAGCAGAAATTTGTATACCGTCTACAACATAAAGTGGTTCAGAACTTCCATTAATGGAATTCGTTCCCCTGATTTTTACACTAATATTTCCACCCGGCAAACCAGAATTTTGCCTCATATCCAACCCCGCCACCCTGCCCTGCAGGCCTTGTGCCAGGTTGGCAATAGGGATTTCTTTTATACTGGCTGTTTTAATAGATGCAATTGAACCGGTTATGGATCTTTTCTGCCTCGTTCCATAACCAATCGCAACAACCTCACCGAGTCCAATCATGGATTGCTTTAACTGAAGATTGACAACATTGGTTTTGCTAACATCAACTTCCTGATTTTCGAAGCCGATAAAAGAAAACTGAAGTACGTTTTTTCCAGCCGGAACAGAGATTTTGAAGTTTCCATCAGGATCTGTAATTTTACCAATAGTGGTACCTTTTACGATCACATTCACACCAGGAAGTGCCTCCAAGTTTTCGTCGGTCACACGTCCGGTAACTCTCTTTTCCTGTGCAAACAGCACCGTAAAAGGGAGCAACAGCATTAATAGCGAAAAGATTTTTTTCATAGTTTTTAAAATTAAATTTAGAACGATTAATCAATATATACTTCAAAAATTGAAGCAGGTACATTCGTATTTGGATGTTTAAATTCGAACTTTAAGAGTTCAGCATTCAATCCATTTTGAGGTATCCAGCGGTTAATGGTCTGATGGTTGTCTGTTTTTTCAAAAAGGAGTTTCCCGTTTTCATCCAGTATCCTGTATTCTTGAATGCAGAATGGAATCACATCTTCGAGATGCCCCATTTGTGTTGATTCCATCGGGTGATCGAAATCGGTGTCGAAGAAAAGTGTTACTGAATTGATATTTTTTGGTCCATCCCATTTTAAGGTCAGGCTCGGATTTGCATCATTCCATTCGGCTACCCATGCATTCGATTGAATGTAAGGACGGGTATATCCGTTGGTTGCATTATCCTTTTGGCAACAGTTCAATGCAGGAGAAATCGACATGGCAATGTTTTGCCCTTTTGGACGCCGTTCCGGACACCAGAATTCAAACGATTCGAATCCACTATTTGCAGGTGGTATTTGTTTGCCGTGATTGTTTACTGAAGGGTTTGATTTATTGAAAACTGAGACAATCCCGGAGATGCGTTTTTCGCTGCAACGGATTTTTACATCCGGATTACTGCGAAAAATCAAAAATCCGTATTGATCTTCTTTTAAAGTGTTCTGAAAGGAGATCTCAACGTTTTGTTGTCTTGGTTTTAACTCAACAATTTGTTTGTCAATTAAAACATCAGGAGTATAGTTGAATATTTTTGAGCTTGTCTGCAACTCCACTTCAAGAGAAGTTGTCATTCTAGCTTCAACCGATACTTCAAAGCTGTATTGAACATCCTTTTTCAGCGGGAACAATTGACCGGCAGAAATTTTCAGTTCCAACCAATCGCCATCAAACGGAATCTGGTCGAGAACCAATTCGCTTGAAGCTTCGATTTTAGCTTCCGCAGCTAAATTTTCTTTCTGATCGATTGGAACTCCCGGAATACTTTGTCCATTGATGTTTAACTTTTGCTGAAGGATTTTAATGTTTTCAGTTTTGGCAAAATCTGCCGGTTTCATATCCAGTTGCTTACACAAAACTGCGCCCATTCCAATAGCCTGTGCACCATGGGCAGACGTTGCCATTACACGGGTTGAGCCAAATGCCACATGCGAAGCGCTAATCAATCGGCCTGCAATAAACAGGTTTTTGATGTCTTTGCTGAATAAACAGCGGTATGGTATTTCATAAATTCCTTTCGAATGGTACTGGTTACAACCCGGCAATTCAGAGAAAATACCATCAGCCGGATGCAAGTCGATAGCCCAGCCACCGAATGAAACGGCATCATAGAAATGTGCCTGTTCCACGATATCCTGCTGTTTAAGCATATATTCTCCTTCAAACCGTCTGCTTTCGCGTTTGCCCGGAATTGTACCTACCCATTCCAAAGTAAGATTCTCCGAATCAGGAAATTTTCCTGAGTTTTTAATGTAATCCCAAACTCCGTATAGCACACTCCAGAGTTCCCATTTAATCTCTTCAGTATCGTGAATGGTATCACCTCGTCCGCCAAACTCGAACCACCATAAATTACAGCCCATATCTTCCGTTTTTATATTCTTGAAACGGGGGATTTTATTGATGTCCTTCAGTGCATAAGAAGGGGCAACATATTTTACTGGGCGTCCGGTGTCTTTGCTGTAGAAATAAATGGTATGTCCTAAAAGTTCACCATATTCGTCGGTAGGAGTAAAACCTTCGCCAAATTCACTTTTGCCTTCGGCTCCCATACGAAAGGAAGCACCAGCACCAAAAGCTACAATTCCATCGCCTGATGCATCGCAGAATATGGGAGCGCTAAGGATATATTCAGTAGAATTTTGACTGCAAAAGGCTTTCAATGAGGAAATATTCACATCATCTTTTTTCTCAACTTCATAAACCATGGTATTGAGTAACAAGGTAATATTTATTTCGTTTTTAACTTTTTCAAGCAAAATGGTATCAAAAATGACTGCATTCCCTTCTTTATTGCGATAGAGGTTTTCAACCAGAATTTCGTCAATAACACCGCCTTCACGAGCCCAGCGGTTATTGTTACCCATGTGCGATGTTGCACCAAGAACCCAAAGCCTTACTTCGCTCGATCCGTTTCCGCCCAATACCGGTCTGTCCTGAATAAGTGTAACCTTGATCCCGTTGCGAGCAGCTGTAATAGCAGTACAGGTTCCAGCCATTCCTCCTCCAACCACCACGAGGTCAGATTTGAGCAAGACTAGCGCATTTCCACGTTTTTCATGGGATAAATTTTCTTTTCTCATAAAAATATAAGTTACTCTATTTGAGTGTTTTATAAAGTGTTCGAATTCCGATCAGGAGCAAGAGGAAAGCCATGCCCAAGACATAAATTTTTCCGTTGGCCGACATCAGCCCCAAAGCGCCAACGATTAGTCCGGTAGTGAGAATTCCGATAGAAATCATCCGTTTCCCAAACCTGTTTTCACCTTCCGAATCAATTGTTTGATCAGGAGACTCAGCCTTAACAGCTTTAACAGATAAATAGCGCTGGTAATTCTCAAATTCAGTAGCAGGACTATTTTTTAGTCGTAACCAAATCTCGAAAAACGCAATTATTGAAACCGGAACCAAAACTCCCATCACCATTTCAGCAGCCCTTGACAAAGAATTTCCGGTAATAGACGGGATTATAAACTTATAGGCCAATGATATAGCGAGTGCAAGAATAGTTGTTCCGAGAACCGTATAACTGTTTTGCTTTTTTGAGAATAAAGTCCAGATTAACGGAAAATACATGGCGCCACCGGTAATGGAAGCCACGCTTAGAATCACGTTGGTTGCCCCGCCCATCAACGGCACCAGCATACCAACCACAATTACAATGATACCCATACAAAGGGTTGCAATCCGCGCCACACGCATCAACAGTTTTTCGGAAGACTGCGGGTAGATATTCTTAAATAAATCGTTTGTAATTACCCCGGCTGAAATGTTTAGAAAACCCTGCACCGAACTGTTGGTTGCGAAAATGAGGCTTATCGTAATCAGACCCAACATTCCCGAAGGCAGAACCGTTTTACACATTTGCATATAAGCCTGCTCACTTTCAATACCGACAAGGCCCGGATTAAGCGCTCTGTAAATCATGGGGGGCAACATCCAGATTACCGGACTTGCGATATAAAATAAACCAAACAAAATTCCTACTTTTTTTGATTCTTTTGGTGTGGCCACACTGGTGTAACGTTGTATGAAACTCCATTGTCCACCCAGATAAAAGATATTGTAAAACATAAAACCCAGCAGGAAACTAATGGTGTATTTGTGATCACTCAGATTAAAAAAGTCAGGAAGCTGCTGGGCATGGATGGCATTAACAAACGACGACACTCCTCCAATTTTGTCGAATGACAACGGGAGTAAAATCAGTCCAGCCGAAAGAAGAATGATAAACTGTAAAACATCGGTAACTACAACGGCCCACAATCCGCCAAATGTGGTGTAAAGAACCACAATGGCACCGAGCAATCCGATCCACCAATACAGGGAAATTCCGGTGGCAACCTGCAAAATAATGGCAACCGCATACAAGCAGACTCCTTTCAGAAAAACCATGATGAATAAATAAATATAGGAGTAGGTTTTTTGTGTACGAATGCCTAAGCGGTTACAAATATATTCGGCAGCAGTTAACGACTTAGTTTTGTGCCACTTTGGTGCAATAAAAATACCTGTAACCAAACCGGCCACAGACATGGCCCATTGTATGGAAATAGCCACCCAACCTGAAGAATAAGCAATAGAGCCCCAAACCACAAAGGTGCTGGCTGATACAAATCCCATGAACAAGGATAAACTGTTAATCCACCATGGGACGGCGCCTCCCGCAGCAAAAAAAGAAACCATATCACCACCCGATTTTCGGGAAAATGAAAGGCCAATGAAAATAATCAGAAGCGAAAAAAGTGCGATAACAATATAGTCGATACTGGTCATGCAGTTAAATGTCTGTTTGGTTTAAGATTTACTGATGTAATTTTAATAAGGAAAGTGAAAAAAAATATCCAATTCAACCAGTATATTTCCGGAAACGTTTCCGAAAACGTTTTTATTTTCCGGAAACGTTTCCGAAAGTCAATTTTATTCATTAGTTTTACTGGCTTAACAGATATCTGACAACCAAAACTTTTCGACAATGAAGCATGTGACTATTAAAGATGTTGCTAAAAGATTGAATTGTTCCGTATCCACTATTTCACGGGCTTTTAATGATAAATATGACATTAGGAAAGAAACACGAGAAATGATACTGGCTACCGCGAAAGAAATGGGTTATTCACCTAATCCGATTGCCAAAAGCCTGCTGAAGCAATGTTCCAATCAAATTGGGGTGGTTGTTCCTGAATTTATCAATCCCTTTTTTCCTGAAGTGATTATCGGTATTCAGGAAGTATTTCTGAAAAAAGGCTATCAGGTACTGATCATGCAATCAAATGAATCACACATTACCGAATTGGAAAATGTAAAGACATTGGAAAACAATATGGTGGATGGAATGATTCTTTCACTATCGCTAGAAACGAAAAATGTGGACTACTATAAAGGTCTAATTAGCCAGGGTTTTCCGCTGGTTGTTTTCAATCGAATTTCAAACGAACTCGAAACACATAAAGTTATTTTCGACGACTATAAATGGGCTTTTTTTGCCACCGAACACCTTATTTATCAGGGGTATAAAAAATTAGTTCATTTTTCAGGCCCTTCAGTATTGGTTTTATCGCAAAAACGAAAAAATGGTTTTCTTGATGCACTCCGAAAGCATAAAATACCAATTGATGAAAGTTCAATCATTGAAACCGGGTTTTTAGTCTCAGATGGAGAGCGGGAAATGGAAAAATTGATTAATAATAACAATCTCCCTGATGCCATATTTGCGGTAAACGACCCATCTGCCATAGGAGCCATGCTATCACTCAAAAAGCATGGTTATAAAATTCCTCAGGATGTTGCACTAGTTGGCTTTTCTGAAACAAAACTTGCGGAATTAATTGATCCCCCTTTAACCAGTGTGACACAGCCTACCCACGAAATCGGAAGAACTGCCGCCCATTTACTTCTGGAACAAATCGAATCGAAAGGAATTTTTGTTCCTCAAACAGTAATTCTTAATGGTAGGTTAAACGTAAGGGAATCGTCGATGAAAATGAATTAATTTCTGATTGATTTAGGTTTCGCA